>JAGHST010000027.1 GCA_018065695.1 Candidatus Cacconaster caballi
GAGGTGATGGCGGTAAATGCAATCGCCATCGAAACTATTGTTTGTAAAGTAATCTTTTTCATACTGATTCCTCCCTAATCCCACTTTATCTGTCCGTCGTCACCGAAATCTTCATTTCCCTCCTGCGGGGATTGAGACACTGTAAGCGTTTTTTTCACAGCTCCTTTATCTGTCTTGACAGTAATCTGTGCAGTGCGCTTCTTTCCCGTGTCGTTTGCCTTGACGCAAACGTCGAGGTAATTTCCCGATGCGATTTTTGCAGCCGTGCACCAGGAAGCGGAACTGACCGCACTCCAGGATTCATTGCTGGTCACTTTGACCTGGGAACACCTTTCCTGATGATCAAACTCAAGGGTATAGGCGCCCAGTTCGAGGAAAACATCCTCTGACGGCTGTCCGTCCTGATTGACGGTGACCGGTATGCAGACTTCGTTATCATTACAGATGACAATCACACCACTTCGTGATTCATCGGATGTGTTGGCATCTACAGTGAACCAGAGACTCTCGGTCCGGGTCGCTTTGGTTTCCACCGCATGAATCCAGTCTGCGTTGGAAGTAGCGTGATATCCTATATTCGATGTCACAACCACTTCCACTGTGTCGCCTTCGGCTCCTATATTAAATATGTTCTGAGAAATGCTGAAAGTAGGTTCCCCTCCGCTCTGGTACACCTTGACCGTCTCGGAGAATTTGCCTCCCTTGACGGTTACGCTGCCCTCACGTTTCTGCACGCCATCATTGGGTTCGGCAGAGAATGTGAGAGTCTTGTCGGTATATGCTTTGGTGGATACATATTTTATCCAATCCCCTTTTATCTCATAGCTGAAGTCGATGTTGGATTTGAGTTCAATCGTGAATGTTCCGCCTTCTGCACCGAGCTCCACCTTGTCGGTTGTGACGGTGATATTGTCCAGCTGCTTCTGCGTGAGAACGATATCCTTGGTCTGGCCGCCACAATTAATCCGGATTGTGGCATTGCGCTCAACGTAGGTGTCGTTGGGCGTTGTGGTAATCTTGATTTCTGCAGGGCCGGGATTACCGCTTTTGGGATTGACGTCAACCCAGGAATCTGCCTTGGTGCTGATGACAGATGCCGTCCACGCAGATGCTGCCGTAAACGTAATCTTTGAATCGCCGCCTTCCGGCGGAACCACAGGGGTTACATCCACGGTCGAAGGAATAGTTATCTGCTCCTGAGGAGGTGCGGGCGGCTGAGGATTATCCTTGCCCCCTCCATTTTCCGGCTTGGAGCAGCCGATGACTGACAAAAAGATTACTGCCAGCGGGATTAAGATGTGTTTCTTCATAGGAACAATGCTTTAATTTGCAGTGCTATCTTGCAACGACAGAGACAAATATACTAAAATTTCTTGGGACGCTCTTGCAATTACCGAAAAATCATTATCTTTGCATCAAGAAGATTGTTCAACAGTGAGAGATAAGCGCCTCACACACGTTGATAGACCCTAAACAGAGTACCTTTTTCCTTTTCGGATCGGTGCTCTGTTTTTTTTAAATAAGAACGATATGGAGACGAGAGATTTCTACAGAATGGAAGCAGAGTGCGAACTGAAATTCCGCGAATTGGGCCCGTGCTATCATCTTTGTACCAGCGAAAACACGCCGATTCTATTTCATAACGAAGGAGAATTCAAAACGGCGATGAATATCATAGCCTTGGCATCAGGACTGTTCCCCGATATTGCGATACTGACCTTCGAAGTGATGAGCAACCACCTGCATTTCGCCTTGTGCGGAAATGTAAACAGAATTCACGAATGGTTTAAGAAAATGGTCATTCTGCTCAGGCGCCACCTGGAATTAAAAGACTCGAAAGAGGCCGTTGGCTCTCTTCAGGAAAAAATCATCGTTGTCGGGAATCTTGACAATTTAAGGAATGTCATTGCTTATATAAATAGAAACGGTTACGTTGCTGACAGCGGACACACACCGTTTTCTTATCCTTGGGGAGCCAACAGGTTGTTCTTCAACGACGAAGCGAAGAGCCGACATGAATTACTGAAGATTATGGCTACGGCGAGATGGAAGCGCAGCGCATTTCACAGCAATCTGGGTGATAATTTGACTAAACTTTACCATCTTGACGGATATGTTTCGCCAATGTGCTTCTGCAATATCCGTCTTGCTGAAGGACTCTTCATAAATGCGCATCAGTTCTTCTCAAAAATCAGCAAAAGCGTGGAGTCAAGTGCCATTATTGCAAAGGAAATAGGTGAATCTGTTTACTATACGGACAATGAATTATTTTCAATAATATCTCAAAAATGTAATATACAGTACGGATGCAAGTCTCCCTCAATGATTCCCGCCGAAGCGAAAGTATCCATCGCCAAGATGATGCATTATGAGTACAACTCTTCAGCCAAGCAGATTTCCCGAATTTTGAGGATGGAAATAGATATAGTCAAGCGGATGTTCCCCAAAATGTAAGTCATGGAGAACAAAAAGGGCTGGTCTTGTTCTTGAAACGAAAAAAAAGTACAAGTACAAGAACGTTTTCGCCAAAATCGTTCTTCTGCGCTCAATGGCGGCTGGGTCTGCGGAGCACATTCGCCTCGAACCGTCAGCGAACATCCAGCCTTCGCCTCGAACCGTCAGCGAACATCCGGCTTTCGCCGCATTCCGTTCAATATCAAACGAATACCGCCCCACCTACAACGCAAAAGCGGAGAACTCCGTAGAATTCTCCGCCTTTGTAGCGCTAACGGGAATCGAACCCGTGTTTCAGCCTTGAGAGGGCCGCGAACTAAGCCACTATTCGATAGCGCCATTGGGGTGATTGGAGTGCAAATGTAAGTGATTTTTTTGAATCACAAAAATTTTTCTCCCATATCTGCCAAATTGTCTTATTTTGGGCTGTGGCAGGTATTTTGTTTATATTTGCAGTACATTTTTCAAAGATTATGAAAGAACAGAATTATACTGAGAGTACAAAAGAAGAAAATGTTGACGAGACTGTGGAACAGCCTCAGTCACACGAAGAAGGGCCAAAATCGAGAAAAGCCGCGAAGCAGGCCGCAAAAGTGGCTGAACTGGAAAAACGGCTGGAAGAGGCTGAAGCCAAAGCTGAAGCTGCCAGGGATCAGTATGTCAGAATGGCCGCTGAATTCGACAACTACCGCCGCAGAACGGCAAAGGAAAGGCTCGAACTTGTTGGCAGTGCCGGCAGGGATATATTGATGGGAATACTTCCAGTGGTGGATGACTGTGAAAGAGCTCTGCAGGTGCTTCGCCAATCGGATGCCGGGGAGGCGGCAATTGAAGGCACTGAATTGATTTACAACAAACTGACGGGATTTCTCAAGTCAAAGGGGATGGAAAAAATCGAGGCCAAGGGACAGGAGTTCAATACTGATTTCCACGAGGCTGTCGCCCAGTTCCCGGTTCAGGACGAATCTCTCAGAAACAAAGTGTATGACGTGACGCAGGAGGGATACACTCTGAACGGTACTGTAGTCCGTTTTGCAAAAGTAGTAGTAGGAATATAATATGGCTGACAAAAGAGATTATTACGAGGTCCTCGGCGTTGACAGGAACGCTTCGGCCGATGAGATAAAGAAGGCCTACAGAAAGAAGGCCATCCAGTATCACCCTGACAAGAATCCGGGTGACAAGGAAGCTGAAGAGAAGTTCAAGGAGGCGGCAGAGGCGTACGACGTGCTGAGCGACCCTCAAAAGAAGGCCCGCTACGACCAGTTCGGCCACGCAGGCATGAACGGAGCCGGCGGATTCAGTGCCGGAGGCTTTTCGATGGAAGACATCTTCAGCCACTTCGGCGACATCTTCGGAGGAAGTTTCGGAGGTGGTTTCAGTGACTTCTTCGGCGGCGGTTTCGGTGGCGGCAGCCGCAGCGGCGGACGCAGAGTGCAGCGCGGCAGCGACATTCGCATCAAGGTCAAGCTCAATCTGCAGGATGTTGTCCACGGAGTTGAGAAAACCGTCAAGATCAACAAGTTCGTCACCTGCCCTGACTGCGGAGGCAAAGGTGCTAAGAACGAGTCTGACATAAAGACTTGCGACCATTGCCACGGCACGGGAATGATTACGAAGATAGCCCAGACCATCCTCGGCCAGATGCAGACATCCTCGCCGTGCCCGTATTGCGGCGGCGAAGGGAAGAAAATCATCAATCCTTGCAAGAAATGCAGCGGTTCGGGTCTTGTGAAGAGCGCAGAGGAGATAACCTTCAAGATTCCGGCCGGTGTCCAGTCGGGAATGACGCTGACGGTGCAGGGCAAGGGAAACGCTGCAAGGCAGGGCGGAGTGCCGGGTAATCTGCTGGTCGTAATCGAAGAAGAGGAGGACAACATCCTCCAGAGAGACGGAAACGATCTGATATATACGCTGTATCTCTCCGTGGTGGATGCGATTATAGGTTGCACCGCCGAAATACCGGGAGTTGACGGCAAATTGAAGATAAAGATAGAACCTGGCACGCAGCCCGGCAAGATGCTGCGCCTGCGCGGCAAAGGTGTACCGGACGTGAATGGGTACGGAACCGGAGACCTTCTCATTTACGTTCAGGTATGGATGCCGAAGAAACTCGACAAGAAGGAGAAGGAACTTCTCGAACAGCTCCGTGAGTCGAAGAATTTCGTACCGGATCCTGACAATGACGACAAGAACTTTTTTGAACGCATGAAGAAAATGTTCAGTTGATGAAAGGGCTTTTGATTGCAGCCATACTGCTTGTTTCTACGACATTGACGGCACAGGAGAAGGTCATCAGGCCTATCGATGTGCCTATGTCGTTTTCCGGCAGCTACGGTGAACTGCGTCACGACCATTTTCACGGTGGCCTCGACTGGAGGGTGGGAGGAAAAACAGGAGACCCCATACACTCCATCAAAAGCGGTTTCGTCAAGCAGGTTACGGTTTCTCCGTGGGGATATGGCAATGGCATTTACGTGCAACACCCCGACGGCACCATGTCCGTATATGGACATATGTCGGCATTTACAAGCGATATCGCAGCCCGTATCAGGGAGGAACAGTACTCAAGGGAAAGCTACAGTGTCAGTCTGCAGTTCTCCGAGGACGAATTCCCTGTGGAGCAGGGGGATATAATAGGCTATGTCGGAAATACCGGTTCAAGCGCCGGACCGCATCTGCATATGGAGGTACGCAATTCTGAAGGCGTGCCGATGAACTATATCGCTCTGGGGTATTACAAGCCGCAGGATAATCTCTGCCCGACCATCCGCCGCGTGGCTTTCTACGCCTACGATACTCTCGCAGTGCCGCGTCCGTACAGAATCCATATGATTCAGAACCCTTCCGCGCGGAAAGAACCGATAAATCTCCCTTCTGAAAGTTATGTGGCAATCGATGCAGTCGATCTTCAGGACGGCACTACAGGCAAACTGGCAGTGGAGCAGTACAGTGTGTTTCTCGACGAGCAGCGTATCTTCAATTTCACTCTGGGTGACATAGGCTTCGAGGAGGGACGTTACATAAAAAGTCTGGTTCAGCACGGAGAACGTGGGGCCGATATGATAAAGTCGGTGGTCGATCCGGCAAATATGCTCTCATATAAGACAGATACGCTCTGCGGGGGCTTGATACGCCTGAGTGACGACAGTCTCCATACCCTGCGTGTGGAAGCGACGGACGAGCACGGCAACTGTTCTGCAGTAAGGCTGAAGGTCAGGCGAAGAGGCTCTTTCAATGCTCCCGCGCAGGACACTGCTTTCAACACAAGCAACTTCTTCTGGTATCTGCCCAATTTCATAAATACCGAAGGGATGACATTCACCCTGCCGCCTGCCAGCCTTTTTGACAATATCCGCGTAGATTGGAAAAAAGCGGGAGAGGCGGACCCTGAAAACGGCATATACTCCCCTGTATGGAAGATATATGGCGGTAATGCGCCTCTTCAGCGCAGCGGCCTTCTGAAAATAGATCATACGGTGCCTCCTGAAAAAATCGGGAAAGCCTATGTGGCGGTACCGGGATTCGGCTATGCCGGTCAGGTGGATTGTGCGAAAGTGGGCTGGGGTACATACTTTGTGGCCGTAGATGAACAGGGGCCCGAGATAAGAACGGACCGTGCGGGCAACATCAGGGTACGTGATGCAAAGTCAGGCGTAGCGGAAGCACGCGTCCTGATAGACGGAAAATGGCACTTGAGTATGTTCAAGCGCGGCATTGTCCGTATTCTCGACAGACAGACAATAAGCAAGGGCACGCACGGTGTCGTGGTGGAGGCTACCGATATCGTGGGCAACGTCTCCAAATATGAAATTAAAATGAAATTCTGATATGGAAACAAGACACATGAAAGTAATAGGCCTTATGTCGGGAACCTCTTTGGACGGCCTGGACATCTGCCTTGTGGATTTCAGATACGACGTCAGGTGGCATTATGAAATCGAAGTGGCCGACAGTGTCGACTATCCGGCCGAACTCAGACAGAAACTCGCTCTGGCCCAGACAATGACAGCGCTCGATTTTGCCCGTCTCCATTCCGACTACGGCCTGTATGTCGGAGAGCAGGTGAAGAACTTCATCGAACGCCACAACGTCAAGCCTGACCTGATAGCATCCCACGGACAGACCATATTCCACCAGCCTTCGGTCAGATTCACTTCTCAGATAGGTTCAGGAGCAGGCATTGCTGCAGTGACAGGTATCGACACCGTATGTGACTTCCGCACCACGGACGTGGCTCTCGGCGGTCAGGGCGCGCCTCTTGTTCCGATTGGAGACCGCAATCTTTTTCCCGAGTATGACTATTGCCTCAACCTCGGAGGATTTTCCAATATCTCATATGACAGCGGAGAAGAACGGGTGGCCTACGACATATCGCCGGTCAATTACGTTCTCAACCACTATATGCGCTCCATAGGCAAGGAGTATGATAAGGACGGAGAAACAGCAAGAAGCGGAAAGGTGGATGAAAAGCTGCTCCAGAGGCTGAATGACCTTGATTTCTATCACCTGAGCGGCCCGAAATCTCTCGGTCGCGAGTGGGTGGAAAGCGAAGTGTTCCCTGCAATGGAAGCGAGCGGCCTACCGCTGGAGGACAAACTCTGCACGTTTGTGGAGCACGCCGCTATGCAGATTGCTCTCAATGTAGAGGGTGGAAAGGTGCTGGTGACGGGAGGTGGAGCATTGAACAAATTTCTCGTGGAAAGAATGAGGGCCAATGCTCCTGAAGCCGAATATGTCGTGCCTGATACACTTACGGTCAATTTCAAGGAGGCGCTGATTTTTGCATTTCTCGGCGCGCTGTATGTCTGTGATATGCCGAACTGCCTCTCTTCCGTGACAGGTGCCCTGCGGGACAATATCGGAGGATGCCTTTACAAGGGAGCGAGATGATGAAAAGACATTTTACAGTTGCCGGATGCGGCTTCGACGTACATTTTGACGATGCTCACCCATTCGGAGATCATCTGGCCAATTATATGCCTTTTCTCGGCGACAGCGGAGAGTCCCTTTTTTCGCTGCGTTTCGATGACTGTCTTGAAACCCCGGAGAAGACGCCTCTGATTGTAGGCATTGCCGAGCCCGAGGAGCCGGGGCTGGACGTATACAGGTGTGATGAAGGCTTATGGGTTGAGTCCGCCCCGAACGGAAAAATGTCGCCTGTGGCACATCTGCTGGTGCCTTCCGAAGGATCGACAGCCCGTCTGAAGATTCTGGACCGCAGATTCATCCGTTTTGCGACTGACAATGCCCTTATGTTTCTCTTCGCTTTGAAGACATCCGGCAAGGATGCTCTTGAGATGCATTCTTCAGTTGTGGAGTATCAGGGAAAGGGGTATATGTTCCTCGGAGTGAGCGGAACGGGAAAAAGCACTCATTCCAGAATGTGGATGGAAGCTTTTCCCGAGGCAAAGCTATTGAATGACGACAATCCGGTTGTGAGAATAGTGGACGGAGTACCTTATGTGTTCGGAACCCCTTGGAGCGGCAAGACACCGTGCTACAGACAGGCCTGTGAGCCCCTTGGTGCAATTGTCAGATTGCGGCAGGCACCGGAAAACAGAATAGTCGAACTCTCTCTGCCCGAGGCGTATGCAGAGGTGTACAGCTCGACTTCCGGTTTCAAGGCTGACGAGGCTATGGCAGACGCCCTGCACGAAACCATCGTGCGGACTGTTACCTCTGTGAAATGCTATGTTCTTGATTGCCTGCCTGATACGGATGCGGCTATATTGTGCAACAAAGCAGTGACAGCCAGATGAAAACGGCTGACAGTATTACAGTAGATAATGAGATACTGCTTTCTGAGGTAGGAAGGCTTCTGAAAGAAGGCCACGAGGTGATAATTACGGCCAAGGGTGGCAGTATGATGCCTTTCATTGTGGGAGGTAGGGACAGCGTGGCGTTGACATATTGCAGTGAGCCCGCCGTCGGAGATATCGTTCTGGCCCGTCTGAAGGAAGGCTGCTATGTTATGCATAGAATTGTTGCCATCGAGGGGGACAGTCTAAGCCTGATGGGAGACGGCAACCTGTGCGGGGGCGAGCGTTGCAGGAAGGAAGATTTGCTTGGAAAGGCAGTGGCGGTTATAAAGCCCTCCGGCAGAAGGATTGCTCCGCGCAGCGGACGGATATGGCTCCGTCTGAAACCGCTCAGACGATATATTTTAGGTATTTACCGCAGGATTCTGCGAATTGAAAATTATTTATGATGAAAATCAGGGAAGGATTCCGTATGAGGAAGCTCGGGCGCGACCACATTGTTGTCGGCGAAGGGCTCAAGACTATCAATTTCAATAAGATGATAGTTCTTAACGAAACAGCTGCATATCTTTGGGAAAGTGTCTTCGGCAGAGAGTTTACGAAAGAAAGTCTGGCGGCTCTTCTCAAGGAACAGTATGAAGTGGATGATCAGACCGCTTCAAGGGATGCCGCCGCAGTTGCGGACAAATGGCTTGAATTGGGATTGACTCAAGAGTAGTTTCCTATGGGCGGCAAATATTGGCTGAGAACTGTTCTGTGCATCGTTTTGGGGCTGGTGCGAATTGCTGCGTCCCTGGCGTTCGTGGCCGTCAGCAAACTGCTGATAGACATCGCCACCGGAGCCTGCGGGATGCAGATTAATTCTGCCATTTGGCTGCTGATTGCCGTTATGGCAGTCCAGATACTTGCCGGCGTAGGGCAGTCCTATATAGAGAACGTCAATACTATCCGCACAAGGAACGAACTTACCTTCAGAGTGTTTGCAAATGCTCTCCGCAGCGCCTGGGGAGGTCGCGAAAAATTCCACAGCGCAGACACGGTGAACCGGCTTGAAGAAGACGTGCGGGTGGTCGTGGACTTGCTCTGCACGAGGATTCCTGACATTATCATCACTCTGTGCCAGCTTGCGGCAGCTTCGGTCTATCTTGTGACTATGGCTCCTGAACTTATGTGGATTCTTGTTCTCATTATGGTTGTGGCTGCATCCTGCTCCAAACTGTTCTTCAAGACCACAAGAAGACTGACAGATGCAATCCGCAGGAAAGACAGCCTTCTGCAACAACATATGCAGGAAAATCTGCAGAACAGGGTGCTTGCCCTCACTCTCATAGGAGCTGAAAGGGTGCTTTCGCGCCTTGGAATACTGCAGAAAGAGAATGAGAGGTTGATGATCAAGAGATTGGACTACACTTCCTTCGCCCGCGCTCTTATGTGGTTGGGCTTCCGTGCGGGATATGCTGCAGCACTAATCTGGGGAGTTCTCGGCATTCGTGGCGGAACGGTGACTTTCGGAATGATGACAGCGTTCCTGCAACTTGTGGCCCAGGTGCAGATGCCGATTTCCGACCTTACCCGCCATATTCCTTCCGTAATCCATTCTCTTACCTCACGCGACCGCATAAAGGAACTTCTCGACCTCCCTCAGGAGGATGGCGATGACGGAGTTCTGCTCGAAAAGGCTCCTTCCATAGAGGTTCAGAATCTCTCTTTTGCCTACCCGGATCAGAAGGAACCTGTTCTGAAGAATTTCTCATATACTTTCGAGGCAGGAAAGATGACTCTAGTCGAAGGAAAGACCGGAATAGGGAAGAGCACTCTCATAAGACTTGTTCTGGGCCTGCTAAAGCCTTCGGAGGGCACAATCACTGTCTTTTCCCGTCGTAATTATATGTATGTACCGCAGGGCAACAGCCTTATGAGCGGTACTGTTCGCGAGAACCTGCTTCTTGCAGCCCCTTCCGCGACACAGCGGCAGATGGAGGATGCCCTGGGAATCGCTGCGGCGGATTTCGTATTAGATTTGCCGGACGGCCTTGATACTTTGTGTGGAGAGGATGGCACGGGACTCAGCGAAGGCCAGTGTCAGAGAATAGCCATCGCCCGAGCTCTTCTCCACGAAGGCAGCATCCTGATACTTGACGAATCCACTTCAGCGCTCGATTCGGAGACTGAAGCTCTGCTTATGACAAATCTGGCCCGATATTGCAGTGGCCGGAAAACTATAATTTTCATTTCACACAGAGAGTCTGTAAACGGTTATGCAGATACTGTATTAAAACTCTAACTTCAATTATGAAAATCCTGTTTACCAGCGACTACTGCGAAGGTGCAGCTCCTGAAATCATCGACCGACTAGTCAAGACCAATATGGACCAGACAATAGGATATGGAGAAGATGAAGTCTCGGCAAGAGCTCGTGAACTTATCAAGAAAGAGTGTGGCAGAGAGGATGTTGACGTTCATTTTCTCGTAGGTGGCACCCAAACCAACACCACAGTCATCACTTCGGTTCTGAAGCCTTATCAGGGAGTGCTGTGCGCAGCATCCGGCCATATCAACCAGCACGAGACAGGCGCCATAGAGCACGGAGGCCACAAGGTGCTCGCTCTTCCTCCGACATTGGGCAAAATCACTGCAAAGCAGATAGATGAATATATTCAGGAGCATTATGCCAATCCCGATCAGGTGCATATCGTGCAGCCGGGAATGGTATATATTTCATTTTCCACGGAACTTGGAACAATCTATACCCTGGCCGAACTGCGCGACATCAGTACAGTATGCCGACGTCACAACGTGCCTCTGTTTGTGGATGGAGCGCGCCTCGGCTACGGACTTATGTCGGAGTCGTGCGACGTGACTCTCCGCGACCTGGCGCAGCTGGTGGATATATTCTACATCGGCGGCACGAAGCAGGGCGCTCTGTTCGGAGAAGCTGTAGTCATCACTGCAGACAGGTTGAAGAAGGATTTCCGCTATTGCATCAAGCAGGGCGGAGGTATGTTGGCGAAAGGCAGGCTGCTCGGACTTCAGTTTGAAACTCTCTTCACCGACGGACTCTATTGGAAATTGGCCCGTCACGCCGATGTCCAGGCTGCCAGAATCAAGGAGGCGTTTGCCCGCAAAGGTTATGATTTCCTGATAGACAGTCCTACCAATCAGCAGTTTCCGATACTCTCCGCAGAGCAACGGAAGGTCTTCGGCGAAAAGTTTCTCTTCGAAATCTGGCAGCCGCTGGAGGGCGGGCGCGCCGGTGTGCGCTTCTGCACAAGCTGGGCAACGAAGCCGGAAAATGTGGACATACTTGTAAAATTCATAGAGGAGAATTAGCGGATGGTTGGAAAACAACTGCCTGTCCTTCTTCTGACAGGTTATCTCGGCAGCGGCAAGACTACTCTTGTCAACCGTATGCTTTCTAATAGGAGCGGTATCAAATTCGCTGTGATTGTCAACGATATAGGAGAGGTCAATATAGATGCCGACCTGATTCAGAAGGGTGGTGTGGTAGGCAAAAGCGACGAAAGTCTCGTGGCGCTTCAGAACGGTTGCATCTGCTGTACGTTGAAGGTGGACCTCATCAATCAGATAAGGGACATAGCACTTCAGGACAGATTCGACTATCTCGTGATTGAGGCAAGCGGCATCTGTGAACCCGAGCCGATAGCGCAGTCCATCTGCACAATTCCACAACTTGCGCGTCTTGACAGTATAGTGACGGTGGTGGATGCACTTCGCCTGAGAGATGAATTCGGTTGCGGAGAGAGTCTTGTGCGGAAAGATATCGGTGAGGAGGACCTTGCAAGCCTTGTGATTCAACAGATAGAGTTCTGCAACGTGATAGTGCTCAATAAGGCATCCGAAGTCCTGCCGGAAGAACTTAACCGCATACGCAGTATCGTCAAGGCTTTGCAACCGGCTGCCCAAATCATTGACGCCGACTGGTGCGATATCGATATGGACCGCATTCTCGATACGAAGGAGTTTGATTTCGACAAAGTTGCCGCTTCCGCTACGTGGATTCACGAAGTCGAAAGTCATCACGACCACCACGAGGATGGCCACCATCACGACCACGAGGATGAAGACGAGGGTGAGGCCGAGGAGTACGGCATATCCACCTTTGTCTATTATCGGCGTCCACCTCTGGACTTGAACTGCTTTGACAACTTCGTGGCAAAGAGATGGCCTTCCAATATAATAAGGGCCAAGGGTATATGCTATTTCAGCGAGGAATTCGACACCTGCTACGTGTTTGAACAGGCGGGCAGGCAGATGAGCTTGCGCAACGCCGGCCTGTGGTATGCAACTATGCCGGAAGACGAACTTCAGGCAATGATGGAGCGTGAAAAGGGACTTGCCGCCGATTGGGATCCGTTCTACGGAGACCGTATGATAAAACTGGTGTTCATAGGCCAACATCTCGACCGCAAGGCTATCGAGAAGGAACTGGATCTCTGCCTGGGAGAATAGTACTACTTTTCAATGTCGAATATGCCTCCACGGCCGAAAACCTTATCGACGAGAGTATCGTAGATGAGAGCTCTGCGGGAGAGGTCGAGGAGGTTGATGCGGTGGCGCATAAGTTGAACGAATGGCAGCATATCGAACAGCTGCCTGTTTGTAACGCCTATGTCGCCCGGCGATGACGGAGCTCCGACTGTCTTGAAGAGACTCCGCATCTTTTCATAAGGATATACCTGTGCACGGTATTTTTTCTTCAATTCAGGCCACTGATTTTTCACTTCTAAGAGCTGGCGGCGCACCTGCTCCCTGTCGGCATACTTGACCTCTATGGAGCGCACGCCGAGTTCGGGATCGACGAAGTCCCTGAAGATATGCCTTGCGCGCTCCTTCTCTTCTTCCAATGAAGGCCAGAGGGCTGCACACTTCTCCACATTCAGGGAAGAAAGGTCGAATTCCAGAAATGCATCGAAGAAAGCGCACATTACCAGCGTGCCGACGGCGACCTGAAAGCCGTGGCTCTGGAGTTCTCCGTTGAAGCGATGGTCGGTCATGTCGAGATAGTGGCTGAAAAGGTGGTCGGTGCAGGATGCAGGACGGCTGCTTCGAGCAGCCTGCATAGCTATTCCGCTGAGAGTCAAGCCTTCGAAGAGTGAACCGACTGCTTCCGGATTGCCTTTTGCGATGCCTTCGGGGTTTGAAAGCATCCGGTCCAGAGAGTCCTGAAGAACGTGCCAGGCTTCAGGAATAATAGGCTCGGTGCCGAAGAGATCGGCAATCATCCATTCCGCTCCGCAGGGAATCTTTGCTGCGAGGTCGGCATAGCCGGCGGCAGTCATCTCTTTTGGCGCGGTAGCAAGAATGTCGATGTCCGCCAGCACGGCGACAGGGGCGGGGCAGTCGAAGGTCTGTTTGAGGCCTTTGTATGAGATGGAAGCTCCGAATGACGTATATCCATCGACGGATGCTGCGGTAGGCACGGTGATATATCCTTGGGCGTGGTGGTGCGAACTGAGTTTGCACAGGTCGTTGATTACGCCGCTGCCGGCTGAGACCGCCACGGCTCCGGTCCTGTCCAGAACTTCGTCCACCATTTCAACGTATTTCCATTCGGCGTGGAATTTCCTGTCGGGTATGATGAATCTCTCCACAGGAATTCCGGAGGAGGAGAGAGCCTCGAAGACTTTCTCGCCTGCCACCGGCCAGGTGTTGCAGTCAGCCACGACCACGGCTTTTCCGAGTGGAAAATATTGTTTGAAACACTCCCCGGCCAGTGGAATCACATTATGGCCGAGTTCGAACACTTTTGTCTCGCGTGCAACTTTGAGCGCCTTTTCTATCCTGTCTGTCATATCTGCAAAGTTAGGAATTTATCTTTGTAAGACACGACAATTGTGCTATCTTTGCGGCGGAATTAAGAAAGTATTATAAAAGTAACGAATTGCAGTTTATGGGAACGACAGCTATTGTCTCTGCAATCCTGACCCTTCTGGCCGGAATCGGCATATTCCTTATCGCCTGCCAGATGATGAGCTCAAATCTTGAAACAGCGAGCTCAGCCAAATTGAAAAGCCTTTTTGCCAAGGCGTCCAAAAGCAAACTTCTCGGTGTAGGTATCGGAACGGTCGGGACCGCTGCCATTCAAAGCTCCGGAGCTACTACGGTGATGACAATCGGTTTCGTCAATGCCGGAATCATTTCTCTCACTCAGGCAGCCACCATCATTTACGGTGCCAACATCGGTACCACCGTTACAGCACAGATTGTCGCCCTCGGTATGTTCGGCGGCAATGCCATTTCAACGACAGTCATCTTCTCCGCTCTGGCCGGTGTGGGCGCATTTCTGGCACTCTTCTCCAAGAAGGCATCAGGAAAGACTCTTGGCGGCATTCTCGCCGGCTTCGGTATGCTTTTCGTCGGCCTCTCCCTGATGAGCGGCTCAATGGAGGAGTTCGCGGCTCTTGAAGAGGTGAAGATATTTCTCGCAAGCATAAGCAACCCCATTCTGCTTGTACTTATCGGAGCGATACTCACAGCGATAATCCAGAGTTCTTCGGTTATGACCTCAATCGCGCTGGCGATGTGCGTTACCGGACTCATCTCGCTCGACCAGGGTATATTTCTCACGATGGGTTCCAACATCGGTTCCTGCGTGGTTGCGATAATAGCCGGAGTAACAAGCGGCATCAATGCGAAACGGACCGCTCTTATCCACTTGCTGTTCAACTGCTCGGGCGTTGTCGTCTTTATGCTTGTCGGCTGGATTGTCAGCCAGCTGTCAGGCGGGTCGGTCACATACGGAACGATATTCAACGATATGTTTCCTGACGTGCCTCAGACACAGCTCGCTATGTTCCATACATTTTTCAATGTGGCTACGGTGGCCTTTATGCTTCCGTTGACCAACTTCCTGGTGGAATTCGTGACCAGAATCCTCCCACAGACTGCCGCATCCGGCAGCGAAGGGCTGCATTTGCGCTATATTGATAACAATATGTTGCAGACACCTCCAATCGCCGTGGCTCAGACCAAGAAGGAGATTCTCAATATGGCGCAGCTGGCAATGGACAATCTCGACAGGTCTCTTACAATGGTCACCACGCTTGATTTCAGAGAGCGGGAAAAGTTCGAAAAAACTGAAGAGGAAATCAATTACATCAATATGGCTCTTGTGGATTTCGTGGTCCGTCTGACCGACAAGAAATCACTCAGCCACCACGACCACCTCTATCTCTCCACTACTTTCAGGACCGTACGCGATCTGGAGCGAATAGGTGACTATGCCGAAAATATCGTAGAGTATGCAGATGCTCTGGACAAGGCGGGGGACAGGTTCACTCAAAGCGCGCTTGACGAAATCGCCCGCCTGAAAGTGCTTGTCCATTCGCTCTACGACAAGGTGATGGTTGCCTACAGCGATGAGAACTTTGCCTTCCTCAGAGAAGCAAATGACATTGAGGAGGAAATTGATGACTTTACCAAGTTTATGGAAGACAGCCACATCGAAAGAATGGCACAGGGCGCGTGCAAGCCGGAAACAGGAGCGCACTATCTCGAACTGTCTTCAAATACCGAGCGTATCGCCGACCACCTGATTAACGTCGCCAAGACAATCCAGAGTCTCAAATAGTCTGCTTCAGCCCTGATGTGCGGGGCGGAGAAGGTCGTTGACCGTCTTGACGGGATTGAAGGTCTCAAGCGGAACTTCCACGAAAAGGGTGTTCCAGCGGCTCATTGCTCCGTTCCAAAGTCCAGGCAACTCAAGAGCCTTAAGTTCCTTGCCCCGGCTGCTTTTCGACGAGATGAAGCCTGTCTGCTCATCCACGAACTGCGTCAGGTCGAATTTACGGCCTTTGCTGTCTTTCAGGCAGCAGACCAGATCCACGGGGTTGAAGTGGGTGGATGACGTAAGTGCGGCATTGGAGCGGGCGTCCTGCCTGTTGATTTGAGCGCCTTCAAGTATCTGTAGAGAGGTGCTGCCGTCTTTTTCTTTGATTATGAACGGTCCGCCTCCGCTCTCACCCTCGTTTTTCACCATTCCGCATACACGGACAGGACGGTCCAGTTTTCTGCGGAGCTGCTCAGCGCGGTCGCGACAGTTTCTGGCAAGAGGCATCTCGATGCAGAGTTCGTTGTAGAGAAACTCTTCGATTTCGTTGCACAGCTGCTGAACCTCATCAGAAGCATAAACATCTTCCTGTACTGCTTCATAGGCCCGCAGGATGGCAGGGCCCGGGTTCTCGATTTGGGAAGAGGCCACCTGGTCCAGAGCATAGATGTATCCGAAAATCCTGTCGCGGAGCCGCAGGGCTTCACCCATCAGAATCTTCTTGTACCGCGCCGTTACCGGCAGAAGCCTTTCGCAGGCCACGTTGTCTATGTTCTTTATGCTGACCAGATCGGCATCCAGATTGTTCAGATTGTGGATGAGCGCTCCGTGGCCGGCCGGCCGGAAAAGCAGACTTCCGTCGGCATTGCGCACAGGCCGGTTTTCCATATCCACAGCAATCGTATCCGTGGATTTGTCCTGAAAGGTGAAGGTGACGTTGTATCTGACTCCGTAGCGCTTTTCGTATTCATTCCTGACTTCGGAGAACGCCTCTTCAAATAGTTGCCGATGCTCGGGGGAGATTGTGACAACTATGTTGGAAGAGTTGTCTGCGTTGCGCATATATTCTTGAGCTTCAACAAGGTGCTCTGCAAATGCCGTGCGAACTTCACCGTTCCCGTATCTGTGGAATTTAAGGACGCCTTTCGGCTTGGCTCCGTAGTTGAGGCCTTCACCGAAGAGAGTTCTTCTCAGAATGGAACCCGCATCGGCTCCGCCGAAAAGACGCTCGTCATAGAAGGCGAATTTTCCGATATTGTCTGCGAACACTCCGGCAGGCTCTCCTTCCAGCGAATCTCCCGCAGCGATTTTGTCAAGACCTGAATACAGGTCCTTGAACATTCGGGACGCGGCTCCGGAAGCGGGCACAAATTTGCACTTTCTCTCGTCCACGGCATTGTCGAAGCGTGCGATGTCTTCATCGATTTCTTCCTGTGATGGAATCTTGATGCCTCTCAGGCCAGTGGCCGGAGCTACGATTTCAAGCCACGGAAATCCTTTTTTGAAATTGGAAATCTGTTTTTCAACTTCACGCACGGATATGCCGCGCGCTTCGATTTGCCTTATGTCGTCGTTTGTCATAATGGTGATGAAAGTTCTATTTTCCAAAATTAATAAAAATATCACTAACTTCGCGAAAATCAAGAATGAAACGATATGAACGCAGAGAAGAACAGCAGAATCGCATCAGTAGATATATTCAGATCTCTGACAATGCTCATAATGCTATGGGTCAATGATTTCGCGGGTATGAGCAACACGCCTCACTTCCTTCACCATGCAGCGATTGACGAAGATATGCTCGGCTTCTCGGATCTTGTCTTTCCGGCATTCCTCTTCTGCGTGGGAATGTCCATCCCTTTTGCCGTCCGCAATCGTTACGCAAAGGGCGATTCCCACCTGCAGGTGCTGCTGCACATAGCTTCCCGCACAGTGGCCCTTATCGTGATGGGACTCTTCTCGATGAATTCGAGGGCAGTCGAAGGTGGGCTGCCGGGACCTGTCACTTCACTTATGACAGTTGCGGCATATTTCCTGCTTTGGAACGTATATCCAAGAAAAGAGGGGCGCAGTCCGTGGTGGACTGTCGTACTGAAGCTTTCAGGCGCTGCTGTCCTGATATTTCTGATTGTATATAAAGATTTGAACGCAATGCCGTTCAAAGTGGGCTGGTGGGGCATCCTCGGTCTGATAGGATGGAGCTATCTGGCCTGCGCACTGATATATGTCTTTTCTCAAGGCGACTTGAAACGCATCTGGATTGCTTGGCTTGCGACAATCGCCCTCTGCGTGCTCAATCAGCTTCCGTTCATTCCCAAAGACTTTTCCCTCAGATGGATTTTTCTGGGATTCTATCCCGGAGGGTGGACTCACGTAGCACTGGTGTCATCCGGTGTCCTGGCTTCCTCTCTTCTTGCCGCCGGGCAGGAAAATGACGGTGGCCGCCGCATTGTGAGAAGTATGCTTGCCCTGAGTGCGGCAATGCTCGCCCTCGGCTTTATCAGCCATCCAGTGTGGATAATATCGAAGATACAGGCCACTCCGACCTGGCTTTTCTTCAGTCTTTCCATATTCTATGCGCTCTATGCTCTTCTCTATTGGATTGCTGACGTGAAGGGCCTGACCGCCTGGGCGAAGCCGGTTTCGCCTGCCGGCACCGCCACTCTGACCTGCTATGTGATGCCTTCCATTTGGTACGCGTTCCAGCGCCTTCTGGGTGTTCATTGGCCTGAGTCTCTCTCAAGCGGAGTACCAGGCCTTTGCCGTTCGATGGCTTTTGCCTTTGCGATAATCGGCCTTACCTGGATCTTCGGCAAGTGCCGGCTGAAACTGAAGATTTAATTCGGAAAGGACTGTCAGCGGGAGCCGAAGATGGTGGTGCCGATGCGCACGATGGTGGCTCCTTCTTCCACGGCAATCTTCCAGTCGCCCGACATCCCCATGGAGATATGGCTGAAATCCGGTCTTGATGCCCGGATTGTGTCCGAAATACGCTTCAATGTGCGGAATTCGCTCCGAATCTTTTCGGAGTCGGAAGTGCGGGTGGCCATACCCATCACACCGCGGAAACTAATGTGCTGGAACTCGTCGAATCTGCTTGAAAGGGCCATAATCTCTTCCTCTGAAAAGCCCTGTTTGCTCTCTTCGGATGCGATATGCACTTCAAGCAGGCAGGCGGCACGACGTCCGGTCTGAGCCGCGGCGGCATTTATTGCGCACAGAAGCCGTTCGGAATCTACGGAGTGTATCAGCGAGGCGTAGGGGAGGACGAATTTTATTTTGTTGGTCTGCAAGTGGCCGATGAAGTGCCATTCGATGTCGGATGGAAGTTCTCCGGCTTTGGAGGCCATCTCCTGCGGCCTGTTCTCTCCGAATGAGCGCTGCCCGGCTTCGTATGCCTCCTTGATGGCTTCGACACTCTTGAATTTGGAAACTGCCACAAGCTCTACGGCCTGCGGCAGTTGTTCCTTGAGAGAAAGAATTGCTGAAGATATGCTCATCACTTCTTTTTCATTTGCCTCTGCTGCTCCTGCTGCGCCTTGTAGGCGGCTTCCAGACGCTGCTGGAATCTGGATTTCTTAGGCGCTTCCTTGGAGTTCGTGCGGGCGGTTATCTGTCTGTATATCTTGTCTTCATCCACGAACCACTTGCGGATGGCCCAGTTCTGACCGATGGTGATGATGTTGGACAGAAGATAGTAGTAGCTCAAACCTGCAGAAAGATTGTTGCAGATGAAGAGCATCATAATAGGCATCAGCCAGAGCTGCATGAATTTCATTCCAGGCATCTGCTGTGTCTGGGCGGCCTGCTGACCAAGAGTCATCTTGGAGTAGCCCCACATTGAGACGGCCATCAGAAGTGCGAAGAGCGAGATATGGTCTCCGTAGAGCGGAATCTTAAAACCGAAGTCCACGATTGAGTCGTATGCGCTCAGGTCGCTTGCCCATAGGAATCCCTGCTGGCGCAGCTCGATTGATGCAGGGAAGAAGCGGAACATGGCCCACAGTATCGGGAACTGAAGCAGGATAGGGAGGCATCCGCCCCACATACTCACGCCGGCCCTCTTGTAGAGATCCATCGTGGCCTGCTGCTTCTTCATTGCGTCTTCCTGCTTAGGATAGCGTTCGTTAATCTTCTGAAGCTCAGGCTGCAGCACCTTCATCTTGGCCGATGATGCATATGATTTCCAGGTTAGAGGGGAAATCACGATTTTTATCATCAGAGTGAGGATGAGGATGATAAGGCCGTAGCTGGCGATGGATTTGCTCAGCCAGTTGAAGGTAGGGATTATGATGTAGCGGCTGATTGTTCCGATGACCTTTCCTCCGAGAGGAATTATCTTTTCGAAGTTTTCGCCATAGCTTCTGAGAGTAGGGTAGTGGTTCGGACCGAAGTAGAAATTGAACGGAACAGTGAAGTCAGGATTGCGGCTGTCAATCTCAAATGTCATATCGGCCCCGGACTGCATAAGGTCTTCGTTTGCGTTGCCCTCCGGATAGAACTTGTTGACGAGGGTGCCTGAAGTGAAACTCTCCGGAGCAAGCATTATTGCAGAGAAGAACTGCTGCTGGAAACCGAACCAGCGGATGGCGGAGGTAAAGGTCTCCTTTGTGCTTTCCTTGCGCTGGCCTATGGTCTTGACATCGTTGTTGGAGTCGTAACGGTACGCCACGGCGGAGTAGTTGCGTTCATTCTGGTAGCCCTTTTCGAGGCGTGGCATATCCACAACCCATTTCATCGTCACGTGGTTGGTGCGCGGGTCGAGGACTTTGTCCATACCCGTAAAATGGAGGTTGTAGGATGCCATATAGCTGTCCTGCGGGAGATTCCATATTGCATCCACCCAGGAAGTGTCTGAGAACTGGAGCCTCAGGACAAGTGCGCTGTCTGAAGAGGAGACTTTCGAGAAGTTCAGCTCTGAGGTGTTGATCCACTGGTCAGCGTTGATTTCGAGGTCGAACGCGCTTTTGCCTGGGCGGATGAGATGCAGCTCCGAACTGTCTGATTTGAAATATTCCTTGATGAGTACGTCTTCAGGCGCTGCTCCCCTGGAGCTTATGGTGATTTTGACCTTCTCGTTTTCAAGGGTATAGAATTCGGTGGCGGCGGTGTCCGCCATATTGAGATACTCGCTCTGATAGAGCGGAGCTTCGTCATCGGCCTTTTGCAGAGCCTCCGACGGAATCTCACCGGTGGAGGCATCGGCCTGAGGGGCTGCTGTCTGAGCTGCGGCCTTCAGCGAATCCTGTGTGAAACGCTCTGTCTGCTGTTTTTCTGCCTGTTTGCCGTTATACCAACTGAATACCAATAGGATTATGCCGATAAGGGCGAATCCGAGAATGCTGTTTCCTTTTTCGCTTCTCATTGCTGATCCTTCTGAATTTCTTCCTGTCTGTCAAGTTCTTTTATTGTGGCTTCAAGCTGCGCGAGTTCTTCACGTGCATCGTCTATCTTCTTGTGCAATTCCTCAAGAAGAGCGTCTGCATTCTTGGATTTGGAGAAGAAGCCCATATTGTTTTCGTAGGTGGCTATCTCCTGCTCCTTTTTCAGGTATTTCTGCACGAGGCGGTCTCTTTCACTTTCTGCTTTCCTGCGTATGGTGCGGCCGGTGCGGCCTGCTGCCTGACGCACATCACCGAACTTCTCGGCCACAACTTTCTTGAAGTTGTCCTGAATCTTCTCCTTGTCGCGGAAAGGAACGAAACCTATTGCATTCCAACGTCTCTGAAACTCCCTGAAGGCTTCCTGGACATCATCGCAGGTGTCGCTTGCGAAATCCTTCATCTCTTCTATGAGGGCGCGCTTCTTTTCGAGATTCTCGTTGAATTCGGAATTCCTGCCACCCTGTGCCTTGTCCTTCCTCTCGAAGAATTCGTCACAGGCTGCACGGAAACGCTTCCAAATCTGCTCGGATTTCTTGCGTGAGACCGGACCTATCTCCTTCCATTTCTTCTGGAGTTCGATGAGAGCTTCGGAAGTGGATTTCCAGTCTTCGCTGTCCTTGAGCGCCTCTGCTTTTTCGCAAAGTTCTATCTTCTTTGCCATATTGTCCTGCATCTGCCCCTTGAAGTCGGTGTAGAATTCACGCTTCCTTGAGAAGAATTCGTCGCAGGCTGCGCGGAAGCGGTCATAAATTTTCTGATTCTCCTTCTTGGTGGCGAAGCCGATATTCTTCCACTCTTTCTGTATCTCCTCTATCTCTTTTGAGAGGGCGTTCCACATATTCGAGTCTTTGATTTCCCGCTTTGCAATATCCTCCACCTTTTCGCAAAGGGAGGCTTTCTTTTCGAGGTTCTCCTTGAAAACGTCTTTCTGAGTCTCGAAATATGCCTGATGCTTCCTGTTGATTGTTGCGGTGGCTGCCTTGAACCGATCCCATATCTGCTCGCGGTTCTCCTTGTTGACCGGACCGAGTTCCTTCCACTGCTCGTGCAGTTTCTGCAGGGTTCGGAATGCGCCGACCACGTTTTCTTCTCCGTCAAGTTCTTCGGCTTTGCGGCAAAGTTCCTCCTTCGCCTCCAGATTCTTCTTGAAATCAAGGTCGCGGAGCTCCTGGTTTATCTTGACCAGATCGTAGAATTTTTCGACGTAGTGCTGGTAAGTTTCATATAGATTCTTCACCTTGCTCTGCGGCACAGGGCCTGTGGCGCGCCATCTGTTTTGAAGTTCGCGGAAGAGAGGGAAGGCCTGACTGACGTCGTCCTGCTTCTCCACAAGAGCCTTGAGCTCCTCCACAATCTGTTCCTTGTCCTTGAGGTTCTCCTCTTTCACCTTTTCCATCTCACGGGTGAAGACTGCCTTTTTCTCCTTGTATTGCGAGTAGAGATTCTTGAACACATTTTCTATCTCAGCGAACGGATTGTTCTCCTCCTCCATTTCCGTTTCTCCTCCGACGGCAACCTTCTCCTTGCGGAGGGTTTTGTAGAAGGCGGCCTTCAGGGCTTCGGCCTCTTTCTGCAGCTTCTGCATATCGGCTCCGTCGACAAGGTCCTTGAGGTTTTCGACAAGTTCTTTCAATCCTTTACCGGAATAATCCGTTTCATTCTGTTCTACCGGTTGCTCCTGCTCCAGGTTCTCAACAGGCTCAATCGTGTTAAGTTCTTCACTCATATCAGTGCGTTTAAAATTTGTAACTTGCAAATATAACTTTTTTTTGAGAAAAGTGCTAATTTTGTACCGTTATGAGAATTGATATACTGACAGTCGTGCCCGAATTGCTCGAAAGCCCTTTGAACCACTCAATTGTGCAGAGAGCGAAAGACAAGGGCCTTGTGGAGATACATATACACAATATCAGGGAATACGGCCTGGGCCGCCACCGTCAGGTGGATGACTACAGTTTCGGCGGCGACGCCGGTATGGTGATGATGATAGAGCCCGTCTTCAAACTCATCTCGGCTCTCAAGTCGGAAAGAGAATATGACGATGTCATATACACCTCTCCCGACGGCGAAGTCCTCAATCAGGGCATTGCAAATGAACTTTCCATAAAGAATAATCTGATAATCCTCTGCGGCCATTACAAGGGCATAGACCACCGCATCAGGGAGCACCTCGTGACTCGTGAGATATCAGTGGGCGACTATGTGCTCAGCGGCGGGGAGATTCCGGCCGCAATCATAACCGACGCAGTGGTGAGGCTTCTTCCCGGAGCCCTCGGCGACGAGACGTCCGCTCTTTCCGATTCTTTCCAGGACGGCCTTCTGGCGCCTCCTGTCTATACGCGTCCGGCCGAATTCAACGGGTGGAAGGTGCCTGAAGTGCTTTTGAGCGGAGATCCGAAAAAAATCGGAGCCTGGCAGGACGAGCAGGCTCTCGAACGCACAAGGCAGCTGCGCCCTGAATTGCTGAAATTACAACACTATGAACAATAAGATTCTGCTCGCCGTTGCAGTTGCGGCGGCCCTTCTTTTTTCGTGCAGTCCCAAAGTGACCGTACTCTACGACAACGACGTCCACTGCGCCATTGACGGATATGCCGATATGGCGGCATACCGTAAAGCCGCGAAGGCTGACTGCAAGTATGTCTATACTGTTTCCGCCGGAGATTTCGTGCAGGGCGGCAGCATAGGTGCCGGCACAAAAGGCGCCTATATAGTGAAAATGATGAACAAGGTGGGGTATGATTTCGTGACTCTGGGCAATCACGAGTTCGACTACGGTATGGAGCGTCAGGCGGAAATTGTCAACGAACTCGATGCCGGGGTTGTGGATTGCAACCTTATCCATCTGCCTGACAACAAGAGGCTTTATGCTCCGTATGCAATTGTGGAGTGCGGACCACGGCGCATTGCTTTCGTGGGCGTTTCCACTCCGTACAGTTTCATCAGCTCGACTCCGCGTTTCTTCCAGAACGAAAAGGGAGAATATGTCTATACGCTTTGCGTGGACAATTTATATGAGACCGTTCAAAGCGTCGTCGATGAGGCACGCGGCCGCGGGGCCGATTATGTGATTGTGCTTTCCCATCTGGGGGACGAAGTGGACGTGACACCTGTCAATTCTCATACTCTCATCGCCAATACGCACGGTATTGACGTGGTACTGGACGGCCATTCCCACAGCACTGTGGAGAGATGCATCCTGAAAAACGACAGGGGGGAGGAGGTTCTGATGACATCTACCGGCTCGCATTTCGAAAATGTGGGAAGACTGACTCTCGAAAAGGGCAGATTCCGCAGCGAACTGCTTCCCGTTTCGGCTGCAACTCCGAAAGACCCTGAAGTGGAGCGTTTCGTGGACAGTCTCAAAGAAGATTTTGAAAAGGAGGGCAGGCGGATAATATGCGTCAGTGAAAGCAGGCTGAAGGCTATGGAAGACGGTGTCAGACTCGTCCGGCTGCAGCAGCAGCCTCTCGGGCGTCTTATAACGGATGCCTACCGCTTTTTCACCGGTGCGCAGGTGGCCAGCGTCAGCGGCGGCTCAATCCGGACGGACCTCCCTCAGGGTGCCGTTTCATACAACGACCTTCTTGCCATTCTGCCTTTCGGCAACAAAATCTGCACTGTCGAACTCCCGGGAAGTGTAATAGCCGATATGGTGGAATTTTCCGTCTGCGGGCTTCCCGAAGAGTTCGGAGGCTACCAGCAGTTCTCCGGACTGACATTCGATGTGGATGTTTCAATTCCGTCGCCTGTGGAGGTCGATGCCAACGGCGAATTTGTCAGATTTGACGGTGGCAGGCGACGCGTCAGCAACATAAAAGTCTATGACCCGGATTCCGACTCGTATCTGCCTCTCGAACCGGAGGGCAAATACAAATTTGCCGGAACTGATTATCTCCTTCTCAATCACGGTGACGGTTATGCCTTTACCGATGCTTTCGACATCCGCCAAACCGGTATGACAGACCTGCAGGTGCTGGTGGAGTATCTCACCGGACACCTGCAGGGAGTCATATCAGCAGAATAGTTTTCTGCTACTATTGTTCTTTCCAGGAGAAATCTCTCGGTGCAGGGACACCCGGAAGCGGTTTTCTTTCCTTGAGTTTCTCGAGAAGTACTTCTACGGCCTTTTCGAGCTGCTGGTCGATGCCGGCGTATTCCTTTATAGGGTCGTTGTCAATCTCGATATCCGGATCGACGCCGTGATTCTCCACAATCCATTCACCGCTCTTTGCGTCGTAGTTGGTGAAGAAAGGTACCCTTATGTCGGTTCCGTCCATATATGGAAGTGAGCCGCTGATTCCGACTATGCCGCCCCATGTGCGTGTTCCGATGAGTTCACCGATGCCCAGCGCCTTGAATCGCCAAGGGAAGAGGTCTCCGTCGGATGCTGAATATTTGTTGATGAGGCATACTTTTGGTCCGTAGAAAGTGCCCTCAGGTACTTTGCTTACCATATTCGAGCCTCTTCTCATAGTCATATTGTACGGTTGGCGGAGAAGCCTTTCAAGAATCATAGGGGAGACGTTTCCGCCGCCGTTGGCCCTGTCATCGATGATGAGAGCCTCCTTGTCGAGTTGCGGGTAGTAATAACGGGCGAATTCATTGAGGCCTTCAGGACCCATATCCGGTATGTAGATATATCCGATGCGGCCGTTGGAAGCTTTCTCGACTTTTTCTATGTTGCCGACAACCCATTCATAGTGGTAGAGAGGGTCTTCATCCGCCGTAGGCTTGACGATTATCTTTCGTGCTCCGCTTTCGGAAGCTTTGCCGCTTATGAGAAGTTCCGTGAGAACGTTCGCCTTGCCCTCAAGCAGAGTGTAGATGTTGTCAGTGGTGTTTGTCAGGACACCGTCGACTGCGATAATGAAGTCCCCTTCCTTTACCCCCAGGCCCGGTTCAGCGAGGGGACCTCTGAGCGATTCGCTGTAGTTGGCGCCCTTGAGGATGTGGTCTATCCTGTAGAATCCGCTTCTGTCACGACTGATCGACGCACCGAGGAGACCCATATTCACGCGCTTGGCCTGCGGATATTTTCCCGGAGAAACGTAAGCGTGGCCGGAAGTGAGTTCACCTATCATCTCACCGATGACGTAGTTGAGGTCGATTCTGCACTTTACGTAAGGCAGAAAGACTTCATACTTACGTTTCATTGCCGGCCAGTCTATACCGTGCATATTCTCGAGATAGTATCCGTCGCGGAACGCTCTCCACGTCTCATCGAAAATCTGCGCCCATTCCTGTCCATAATCCACAATTGCGGTCATATTGGAAAAATCGATGCCTTTGCCCGGCTTTGTCTTGCCTTTAGGGATGGCTCCGACATATGTGACGCCTTTTTCGGAAATGAGAGCCTTGTCACCGACGACAGTCATCCTGACATTGCCGATTTCTGTCTTTTCGCCGGTGGAGAGGTCGATGGTCGAGAGTCCGCCTCTGCCCGAGTACCAGAGCAGGGTACCGTCGCAGTAGTCCGGACGGAAGAATCCGGAGCCTACGGGGAGTTTGACTATTCTCTCCGATATGCCTTCGGCGTCGATTTTCATTACGGTGTCAGCCTTCTTGCCTGCATCATCTTTCTTGCCTGCGGCAGCCTTTTCTTCCTCTCTGCCGTCTTTCGGAAGGAGAGGGGAAGGGGTATCTTCAGACAGAAGGGCGAGATATAGAGAGCCCATATTGCTGTAGGCGTAGTTCCACTCTATCTGGCTGTAGGTTGGGTTGAAATCTCTTTCAGCATTGAAAATAAGATACTTTCCGTCTTTGCTGAATATAGGTATACTTGCGCTGTACCACTTTTCCGTCACCTGTATCTCCCTGTCTGAAGAGAGTTCGCGTACATATACCACAGACATTTCATTTGCAGCAGGTTTGGTGTATGCAATCCATTTGCTGTCTGCAGAGAAAGAAATTCCGTAGATTTCACTGGCGGGATTCGTCATAATGACTTTCTTCGATCCGTCTGGTACGCTGATGCTGACAAGTCTGTTCTTTCTGTCTGTGTAGAGAACAGTCTTCGAGTCAGGCGACCAGATTAGACTGCGGATATAAGTGTCGTTGTCTTTCGTGAGCTGTACAGGCGAATTTTTTTCGACATCCTGCAGATAGACTTCGGTCTCTCCGGTTCTGTCAGAGATGAAAGCAATGTATTTGCCGTCAGGGCTGAAGCTGGCGCCTCTCTCGTTTGCACCCGGTGTATGGGTGATGTTTCTGGTGACGCCTGCAGTGACGGGTACAGTGAAGACTTCTCCGCGGGAGGTGACTGCAATGCGGTCACCTTTGGAAGAAATGCTCCGAGAGGTGATGTTTGAAGAGACGTTCACTTTTTCGCTGCGTGCATATATGCCTTCCGCGTTAAGGGTGATGTTTATTCTGCGGCTCTCCCGTGTAGATGGGTCGAGGCGGTAGATATAGCCCCCGTTCTCATATACGATGAGTTTGCCGTTCGTGCTTGGAAATTTTACGTCATATTCCTTGAAATCCGTGACTTTTTCCGTTTTGCCGCTCTTTGTGTCATAGACGAAAATGTTCATCCAATGGTCGCGGTCGGATATGAAAAAGATTTCATCTCCTATCCACATAGGCATAATGTCCTGTGCTGGATTGCCGGTGATGTTGGTGACACGCTTGCCGTCATATATCCATATATCGTCGGCTTGTCCGCCCTTGTAGTATTTCCATGTGCGGAATTCACGGAACGTGCGGTTGTATGCAAGCTTTTTTCCGTCAGGACTGTAGCAGCAGAAGCCGCCTTCAGGCAGAGGAACTTGCGAACTCATTCCCCCGTCAGCCCCTATTGTCCAGAGTTTGCCTTCGAATCCGCTTCCGATGCGATTGCGGTAGATTATGCTCTTTCCGTCAGGATGCCAGCCCATAACGATATTGTTCGGTCCCATTCTGTCGCCTATGTCATCGCGTGCGTTGGTTGACGTGTAGGTGAGCCTTACCGGTTCTCCTCCTTGGGCGGGGATTGAATAGACTTCGGTGTTGCCGTCGTATTGTCCTGTAAATGCTATGGTCTTGCCGTCAGGAGAAAATTTGGCGAACATTTCATAGCCGATGTGAGAGGTGAGACGCACAGCCTCTCCTCCGGTGAGGGGAGCCTTGTAGAGGTCTCCCGCATAGGAGAACACTACGTCAGTGCCATTGGTCGATGGGAAACGGAGAAGCCTTCCCTCGTCCGCTTCCGCGGCAATGCACCCCGCTGCCAGCAGCAAAGCGCAAAGGAACAAATTCTTTTTCATTATGGTGTGAATTAAACTTTTTTCCAGTTTCTCTGCAAATATAGTATTTTACACTAGTGTCCAAAGAAAATTAGTTTAGTTCTTTGTAATATATTGTCAATAAATTAGTTATAAGCAAAAACAGCCCGTGTCGATTTGAATTGATTCCGTAATTTCGCAGCCTGTAAACAATCCAGGCGGTAATGAATAGCGGAAAACATATCTTCAATCAGCTCGTTGACTTTTTGCCCAAGCGAACATTTGATGGAATAGTCAAGAAGTACGGAGGTGACAGGTACGTGAAGACCTTCACATGCTGGAACCAGCTTCTTGTGATGATGTTCGGGCAACTTTCCAGTTGTGATAGCCTCAGGGAGGTGATATGCATCATCAGCGCCATCAAGAACAAGAGTTACCATCTCGGATTCGGCAGCGGAGACATCAAGCTCAGCAATGTTGCCTACGCCAATGCGAACCGGGATTACAGGATATTCGAGGAGTTTGCCTACTATATGATCAATCTTGCGCAGAGCAAGAGGCTTGACAGGGAGTTCATCCTGAATGGAAAGTTCTATGCTTTCGACTCCACCACCATCGACCTCTGCCTGAGCTTGTTCCAGTGGGCATCCTTCCGAAGGGCTAAGGGAGGCATCAAGGTTCACACCCTGTTTGATGTTGTGACCCAGATCCCGACCTACATTCATATCACGGAAGCCAAAATCCATGACGTGAATGCGATGGATGACATTCCGTATGAGCCGTATGCGTTCTACATCTTTGACAAAGGGTATTATGACCTTGCCAGACTGTACAGAATCAACATCATCGACTCGTTCTTTGTCATCAGACAGAAGTCTCATCTCAACTATGAGGTTGTTGACGGTGAAGACTTGCTTGACGGTACGGATAACGTTCTGCTTGATCAGACGATACGTCTTACGGGCTATCAGACCAAGAAGAAGTATCCGGGGGCTCTCAGGAGAATCGTTTACTACGCTCCTGAACTGAAGAGGACGTTCACGTTCCTGACCAATAACTTCGCACTCAAAGCAAGCGACATTGCCTTGCTTTACAAGCAAAGATGGCAGGTAGAGCTGTTCTTCAGATGGATAAAGCAGCATCTCAGAGTCACGTCCTTCTGGGGCAACACCGAGAATGCTGTGAGGATACAAATCTATGTTGCGGTTATCACATACTGCCTGGTAGCCATTGCTGAGCACGAATGCGAACTCAAGAGGACGACCTTCAATGTCCTGAGAGTTGTCAGTAGGGTGCTGACGGACAAGACCCCGATAAGGGACCTGTTCAATGGACCTGAAAAATTGCCTGAAGTATGTGACCAACCTGTTCAACTGGAGTTCGCGTTTAAATATTAATCGTTCAAATATTTTCTTCGGACACTAGTGATTGTAAGATTGAAAAATCATTCCACCAATAGCACCAAACCTTTCAGATAAGCGCCTTCGGGATGGAAGATATTAATCGGGTGGTCGGCGGGTTGCGACAACTGGTAAAGTATTCTCACATTGCGTTTTGCATCAATGGCG
>JAGHST010000023.1 GCA_018065695.1 Candidatus Cacconaster caballi
TTCTGGGGAACTGGATAAAATGCCCATTCCGCTACCTCCGATAAATGAACAAGATAAAATTGTTTCTCAAACAGACCTATGTTTATCATTACTGTCCACTAAAAGTTGTGGACGATTATTATAAAGTTTAACAATTAAAACAAAGTTGGTTCACTATAACCATCAAGTTCATTGACAATATTGTAGTTAGGTTTTGCGAAGAGGGCTTCAAGAGGCGTAGTGTCTGTTAATGAAATACTTACAATCTGTAGCATTTCATAGATTGACCGCTCGATCCCCATCTTTTTCTGCACAATGGCCATCATCACGTATGCGGTTATCGCAGAGTAGATTTGGATTCTGACAGCGTTCTCGGTTTCACCCCAGAACTTTTTTATCTTGAGATGTTGCTTGAGCCACTTGAAGAAGAGCTCAATCTGCCATCTCTGGTGATACAGTTCCGCGACCGTCATTGGGCTGATATCCAAGGCGTTAGTAAAGAATATAAACTTTCTCTTGTTCACATCGTCCCAGTAGACGACCCTTCTTATCTTGTCCGGATACTTCGCGGCAGTCAGTTGACCGTCCATATATCCGACAGCATCAGAGAGAATGCCCGAACCGGGAGGAAAACGTCTGGTCCATTTAATCGGCCTGAAGTCATTGTTCTTCTTGCCGCGGATAACGAAGTATGCTCCAACACCCTCGATGTTATGAAGGCGCTTGAAGTCGTTGTACCCTCGGTCAAAGATGTAGAATGAGTTCTCCTCGTAGGGTATCACGTCCATCGCTTTGGTGTCATGCACTCTGGCGGGGGTGATATGGAAGAAGGTTGGTATTTGAGTCTCGATGTCATACAAAGTATGAACCTTGATTCCCCCTTTCTTCTTACGAAACAGAGCCCATTGAAAGACGTTCAGACATAGGTCAATCGTCGTAGAATCAAAGGCATAGACCTTTCCCTTCAGCTTGAAGATCTCGGTTGCACGACGCTTTTGAGCTTCTGCAACCATGTGATAGGCAAACTCCTCGAAGATGCGATAGTCACGATTGTTATTGGCCTTTGACAGGTTGCTTTTTGTGGCGGCTTTGCCGAACCCAAGATGATAAGCCTTGGAAGCATGAGCCTGAGTAGCCAGGACGACATCACGAAGACTTTCACGGTTGGAAAGTTGCCCGAACATAAGGACTGCAAGTTGGTTGTAACAGGTAAACTGTTTGACGTACTTGTCTCCTTCATATTTGCGGACAAGGTAGTTGAAGTCGTTCCTGTCGAGGGCGTCTAAAAGCTGAGAGAACACGTATTTTTTATTATACATATGCCATCCTACGTTAGTCTGGCAAAGATAATTTCAAATCGGTTGACTCGTAAAACCTCTGTAATTACCTAACTTTCAATATTTTCAAAGAACTTTTATGATTTTTTAGTGGACACTAATGTAATTTTGTAGGAAAACAAATTCAACCATACCATGAACAAATCCCTTGCCACTTTTGCAGCATTGTTGCTCTGTATCTCCGCTTCCGCTCAGAATACCGTCAGATTTGACGCCGAATTCGAAGCAGGGGCTATAGGAGCAGTAGAACTTTTGGACTCCGCCCGTATCGTTGTCCGTCCTGGTGACACGCTGGAGCATCTTTCCTATATGGTCCGCGGCAGATTCGATCCGGAGAATCCTGTGGACGTCACTCTTGCTCCGAGCGCCAACTGGTATTACTACCGCGTAAGCGGCATCAAAGGCAAACAATTGTACATCTATATGCCCGACAATGGTCTTAGGGGCACGGCTTGTTCCTTTGACGGGAAAAACTGGCAGCATCTTCCTGTAAACGAAGCCCGCCGCCATTTCATTGACAAACGTTTCGACAGCGACACAATGTTTGTCGCTATGTTCGATCCATATACCTATTCCTATCATCTCCAGAGAGTTGCGCATTGGGCTGAGAGGCAGGACGTGGAGGTCGATACCATAGGATTCAGCGGGGAGGGAAGGCCTCTTCAGTTGTTGCATGTCACAGATAATTCAGTGCCCGTTTCCAAGAAAGCCCGTGTATGGATACACGGCCGCATCCATCCTTCCGAGACACCGGGTTCCTGGCTTCTCGACGGCCTGTTGGAACGCCTGACCGACAGCAGCGAGGTATCGGCATCTCTGCGCAAACAGATAGATTTCTACATACTTCCGTTTACAAATCCTGACGGAGTGGCGGGCGGCTTGTCAAGGTCAAACACCACCGGTGTGAACCAGGAAGTCAATTTCGGCAGGTCTGCCGACAGTACAGTGGTGGAAGTCAAGGCGATGAAGGCCACATTCGAACGCCTGACAGCAGAAAGACCTTTCGACGTTGTCATCAACAATCATTCGCAGATGGCTGACTTCGCCACGTTCTGGATGCATAGGGGAGAGACCTCCTCTATGGCCTATCAGGCGAAGCAGTGGGCTCTCACGGGGCTTGTAAGTTCTTTCAATCCTTATATCGTGCCTGAGCAGATGAGTTTTTCAGACGTGGCTCCAAGGTATTGCGAGGGATGGTTCTGGAACAGGTTCGCTGAGCGTACCGTCGCCATCACTCTTGAGACGCCTTACACCTGCTATCTTATGAATACCTCCGGAGAATGGGTGTCAAAAGAGAATCTGGCTGCATTCGGCCGCCGCGTACTGGAGGCGCTTGCCGAATATCTGGAAGTCAGTACGCCGGAGAGATTCATAGTAGAGACTCCTTCGAAAATGGCGAAAGGCTGGACTCTCGTCGGGCCGGATCGTTCGCATATGGGAGAGAATGCATGGAGCGCCGTTGCTGCCGGTGCTGTGGTAAAATACCGATTGAATTTTTTGCCAAAGGGTGAGTATGAGGTGTACCGCTTTGCCCCGGGGCACAATGTTTCGCTATCCGGTTCCGGCAAAGAAAAGTTTGAGACAGGTTCTCACGGTTGGGAGTTTGTGGAGAATTTCAGCCAACGCAGGGATGGCAGATTCAAATACACCGTCAAGGCTCATTCAGCCGGCTTCGAGGCCGATGCTCTTCTGCTCGTTAGAAAGCGATAGGGAAGAGTTTTCCAGGTTTATTTGAAAAAAATGTTGGGTAATTGAAAAATATCCCTAACTTTGCACTGCAATGGTGCTTGGGCCGGGAGGTTAGGCACTGGTCTGCAAAACCAGTTAGAGCGGTTCAATTCCGCTAGGCACCTCACTCAACCCCTGTAGAGTCGCTTCTACGGGGGTTGTTCTTTTAATTTGATACTGAGTTGATACTGAACTTTGGATCTTGATACTGGGCCAGTAT
>JAGHST010000010.1 GCA_018065695.1 Candidatus Cacconaster caballi
GCCCGGACCTTGCGTTGGTCGCGCCTCAAATTCTAACGGCCGGGAGACGGGAGAAGTTCCGCTTCCGGACGCATTTCCCCGGAAGGGGCTTGCCTGCGGCCGGAGTGGAATCTTCTCCGCCTTGCTGCCAGCGACGAGACTTCATTCAAGGCGGGAGAAGTTCCGCTTCCGGACGCATTTCCCCGGAAGGGGCTTGCCTGCGGCCGGAGTGGAATCTTCTCCGCCTTGCTGCCTGCGGCGAGAATTCCTCCGACGCCGGACTTGACGACCTCACATTTGTGAAAAAGAGTTTGATTATGAGAAAATTTTAGTACCTTTGCCCCCTGCTGAAAAAGGGAAAACCTTTTCGGTGCAATGGGTCCCGGTTGGAAATCGGGATGAGTAACACAATTTAAAACTTTAAAAATGAAAGAATTGGAACTTAACGGTCAGCTTCGCGCTACCGGCAGAAAGGCAGACGTCAACAGTCTCCGCAGAGAAGAGAAAGTACCTTGTGTCATCTACGGCGCAGGTGTTCAGAACACAAATTTCTCAATCAACGAGAAAGACCTCAAGGCTCTGACCCACACTCCTTACTCACACATCGTCAAACTCGACGTTGAAGGCAGCAAATTCACAGCAGTGCTCAAGGAAGTTCAGTATCACCCTGTAACCGACCGTCCTCTCCACGTGGACTTCCTCGCCATCGACGAGAGCAAACCGGTTACCATCTCAGTTCCTCTCAAGATTACAGGTAACTCCGAAGGTGTACGCGCCGGCGGTAAACTGAACGCTCCTATCCGCAAGCTCAAAGTGTCAGGTCTGGTCAAGAATCTCCCTGACGAACTTCCTGTCGATATCACAACTCTCGGCCTCGGCAAGCAGATCAATGCTGGCGACCTCAAGTTCGACGGAATACAGATTGTCTCCCCTAAGTCAACTCTCGTCTGCGCAGTCCGCGCTACACGCAACTCGGCTGCCGGAGAAGCTCAGGAAACCGAAACTCCTGCAGCTGAATAAGGACAAAGATGAACTATCTTGTTGCCGGACTTGGAAACATCGGTGAAGAATACGCCGCAACCCGACACAATATAGGATTTATAGTGTTGGATGCCTGGGCTCAGGCATCCAACGCTGTATTTAAGACCGGCCGCTACGGCTCGACGGCTGAGGTCTCTTTCAAGGGGCGCAAAATCACCCTCCTGAAGCCTTCGACATATATGAATCTGAGCGGCAAAGCCGTCAACTACTGGCTTCAGACCTTGAAAATCCCACGCGAAAATCTGATGGTGGTAGTGGACGACCTCGCACTCCCGTTCGGCACCGTCAGAATGAGGAAGAGAGGCTCGGCCGGAGGCCATAACGGCCTGAAGAGCATCGATTTTTCTCTCTCAACTGAAGATTATGCCCGACTGAGAGTGGGCATAGGCAACGGCGGCTTTCCTGAAGGCCACCAGGTGGACTTCGTGTTGGGAGAGTGGCTGCTGGAAGAAAAAAGAGCTCTTCCCGAAATCGCGGAAAGAGTCATATCAGCCATAAAGTGCTTCACCACCGAAGGCATCGACCGCGCAATGACGCAGTACAATCACGCCTCGTCCCCATCCTCGGGAGAACCGTCGAAGAAAGAGTCATAGAGCGAATCCATCTCGCGGCGCTCCTTTTTCGTAGGGCGGCCCGAACCCCTGTCACGATATATGAAAAACGACTCCACAGGAGCGTGGAGTTTGGCCATTTCGCTTTCGGGAGTCAGATTTTCCGCATAGTTCGAAACATCCTTGGCCCCCACCCTCTTCTCCAGAGGCGCAAGCATCCTGTAGCGGTAGAGAACCGGACCTTTCCGCACCTCGATAACGTCACCGGCCTTCACCTCGCGCGAAGGCTTCACCCCCTGCCCGTTCACAGTTATGCGATTGCCCTTGCAGGCATCGGTAGCATCGGTGCGTGTCTTGAATACTCTTATTGCCCAAAGGTACTTGTCAATTCTGGTCGCGTCCATCTTTCTCTTCGTAAAAATCGTACTCATTCTCTTCCATCCGAGGCATTCTCACTTCGAGAAGATGAGTGTCCTTGCGCTCCGGGACAAGAACCACCTCGTCCAGAGAGGACGGCACCAGAACAGCCTGTCCTTCAGCCAGCGGACAGACTTGCGGCCCTTCGTCGCTGACGTAGCGCACTGCTGCCCCGCCGCCCGTGCAGATATACACCGCAAAACTCCCGTATCGCTCTATGGAGATGCGCGACGGCTCAAGCAGATTGAAACCGTTGATGACGAAATGGTTGCGGTCAGTGAAATTCACCTCCCCCGCACTGCTGCGGAAAAAGTACCGCTTCTCGTCATATTTCTTATAGGATATGCAGTCCAGAGCCTCTTCAAGATGCATTTCACGGCGGGTGAGGGGATCGTTCTCCCTGCCCCAGTCGTACAGACGGAAGGTAATGTCGCTCGGCTGCTGAATCTCCAAAGTACGGATGCCACCGGCTGCGGAATGGACTATTCCGGCCTCCACGAAGAAGCAGTCTCCCACAGCGGGATGATAGACATTCATAAGATCCTGTACACGCCCCTCCCTGCAGGCATTGTAGAACTCCTCCGCGGTGGTATCCCGCTTGAAGCCCATATATACAGCGGAACCCGGAGCTGCCGCCGTGATGTACCAGAATTCATTCTTGCCGTATGAGTAGAACCTTTCACAGGCCACCTCGTCGTCGGGATGCACCTGCACGGAAAGCCGGTCCGCTATATCCATTGTCTTTATCAGGACAGGGAACTGCAGATTGAAGAAATCGAACACGCGGTCTCCGACAAGGTCCCCCATATATGTTTCCAGTATATCGGAGAGGTCGTTTTCCGCAAGGAAGCCGTCGCTGACAACGGATGATGTATCTTCCATATCAGCTACAAGCCAGGCCTCGCCGATACGGTCTCCGAATGAATTGCCGCCCCAGATGCGCTCTTTGAAAACAGGCTTGAACTTAAGAGGATACAGTTTTTTCATATTTATGAAAAACGTATAAAATTGAACATACAAACAGCACTGCTACGAGAAGCACAACCGGAAACAGATGCCAGTATGTCCCGCCCATAATGTCGGCAAGTCCACTGTCCAACTCGAGTTCCGGCATAGATAGCGCGGTAATCGATGATATCAGATTGTTGAGCGAATGCAGACCGATTGAAATCCATATACACCCCGTCCTCAGATATATCCATCCGAAGAAATAACCAAGGATAAAGGCCGGTATTGCCTGCCACGGATTGGCGTGCATTATTGCAAACAAGGCCGCAGACCAGAGAATGGCTCCCTGCCGCGACATACGGCCGGCGAGGCCTCTGGCCATCACACCTCTGCAGAGGAACTCCTCGGCAAGCGGAGCAAGGACGCAGGTGCTTATAATCAGGTCGGCCGGGGTGCACCCGTAGAAAACCCTCCGCAGCACCATCTTGAAAACCTCAGGCATCGGGATGAGCGAAGGTAGCGGGTCTATCAGGTAGATTATGCACAACGTCAGAGGCACGGCCAGAGCAGCCACAATCAAGCAGGCCTTCACACCCTGCCCGGCACTGTTGAGAGGCCGGATATCGGCCTGCGGGGACTTTTGTGCCAGCAGAAAAACCAACCCGATTGGAAAAATCATCGACACTGCATATACTATGCTCTGCGGCAGCGTGTCGGAGAACACTCCCATTGCAAGCTGCGCGGCAAACAGCACTGCCAGAACAAAAAAGCAGTGCCCGAGGGTCGGTGAGTATTTTTGAACCATTTGAAACATTGTTCAAAATTAATACTTTTATTACTTTTGTGAAAATAATTCAGATGGAAGAAGATAAAAAGAAACTGACGGTCAGGGAAAGGATTGCCGCCCTGAAAGAGCGCAGGATATGGCGCATCCTGCTCAACAAATACTTTATTGTGGCCGTTATCTTCTTTGTAATAATAGGTTTCATAGACGCCAACAGCATAGGCCAGTTCTTCCGCAACAGGGTTATCCTGCGTTCACAGAAAGAGCAGATACGCTACTACGAACGCGAGATAAAGGCCGCCGAGACCAAACTCGAACAGTTGAATTCAAGGAAAGACTCTCTGGAGAAGTTCGCCCGGGAAGAGTACTATTATCTGGAAGACGGCGAGACGGTCTATCTGGTGGAAGGCGGCGAAGAGGTACCCTCATCGTCGGAAGAGTAGGCGTCCAGATTACCGTTCCACAGGTAGTGGCGGGTCTCGCGCACTATCACCCCGCTCAGGAGCAGAATCGCAATGAGATTCGGTATGGCCATCAGAGCGTTCATAATGTCCGCAACGTTCCATACCGTGGAGAGGCTTATTACGGAACCGGAGAAGACGGCGGCAGCCCATAAGACACGATAGACCTTGACCATTCTCTGCCTCAGAGGTTTACGCCTTCTGCACAGATATTCGACGCATTTCTCTCCATAGTAGGACCATCCGAGTATGGTCGAGAAAGCGAAGGTTACGATGCCGACACTCATAATCAGAGGACCCGCTACGGGAAGTTTGTCAAAAGCAGCCTTAGTCAGGGCGGCACCCTGAGTATAGTCTATATCGGGATGCATTACGATGCTGCTGACAAGCACCAGACCGGTAATGGCACAGACTACAACGGTATCCCAGAAGGTACCGGTGCTGGATACAAGCGCCTGACGTACAGGATTCCGGGTTTGTGCGGCAGCTGCAACAATCGGGGCTGAGCCCAAGCCGGATTCATTGGAGAAGAGTCCTCGGGCTATGCCGAAACGGGCCGCCATCATCACGCTCGTGCCGATAAATCCGCCGCCGGCAGCCTGTGCACTGAAAGCGCTCCTGCAAATCAAGGATATACTCTCACCGAGCACGCTCCAGTTCATCCCCAGGATTATCAGACAGCCTATGACATAAAACAAGGCCATAAAAGGCACAAGCATTCCGCAGACTTTCGCTATGCCTTTGACGCCGAACACGATGACAAGGAAAACCATAACTGTCAGGATGGCGCCGGTCAGGTACATATCGATTCCATAACTCTCATTGAGCAGCATCGAGATTGAGTTCGCCTGAACGGTATTTCCTATGCCGAAGGCGGCGATTGCGGTGAAGGCGGCAAAGAGAATGCCCAGCCATTTGAAGCCGAGGCCGCGTTCGAGAGCGAACATCGGGCCGCCGAGATGGTGTCCGTCCGTAGTCTTGACACGATATTTCACAGCCAGAAGCCCTTCGGAATATTTTGTGGCGATACCGAACATTCCGGAGATCCAGCACCAAAGCACAGCACCCGGACCGCCCAGAGCCACGGCTGTGGCCACACCCACGATGTTGCCGGTTCCGATTGTAGCCGCAAGGGCCGTTGCCAGAGCACCGAACTGGCTGACGTCTCCCTTGGCTTCACTGTCTCTCGTAACGGAAAGTCTGATTGCCTTGAAAATATATCTCTGCGGGAAGCGGAGCCTTATGGTCATATAGATGTGGGTGCCAAGCAGCAGAATAATCATAGGCCACCCCCAGACCACAGAGGATATGTGCGCCGTTATTTCAGAAAAACTCATAAACAGAACTTTTTGGTGCTAAAATGCATATCTTTGCAAATATAATAATAAAATGGAAATATTCGGATGAAAAGAAACAGTCTTTCATACACTTCGGTTCTCCTCTGCGGTGTGGCGGCCATTGCGCTCTGCTGCAGCTGCGGCAAGAATCTGCCGGGTGAAAAATCCGCTGAAGAAAGGGAACAGGAAAGAATCCTGCAACTCAAAAAGGCCGACAAGGAATACGACATCAAAGTCTCGGTCCGCAAGGACTATATAGGCAACTATTACTATTGGAACGAAGAGGTGAAGGAAAAAAACGCCGCTCTGGAACCGTACAACTACCAATCTATGAGCGACTGGTTCAAAGCCCTTCTCTTCACTCCGAAAGACAGATGGAGCTGGTACCTCTCCGCAGCCGACTATCTTTCATCGGAAAAAGGAACCGTTTCCAGCGGCGACTGGGGCGTCAGTTTCGTCCAGCCCACGGATGATTTCAAAGATTACGGCATCTATGTCAGGCACATCTATCCGTCCTCACCGTTTGCCAAATACGGCGTTACGCGCGGCGCGAAACTTCTCTCCTTTGCAGGATTCTACATAGGCGAGCAGATAGACAGCGAAGATGAACTCACGGCCCTCAACAACCATCTCTACCAGAGTCCCAGCACATTCACTTTCAGGCTGACAGACGGCAGGGACACCACCTTTACCGAAAAATTCGCCTCTGTCACAACCAATTACATCATCAGCAAGAAGATATTCACTTCAGCCGATTTTCCGGGGCTGAAGAGCCCCGTGGGCTACTTCAACTACCTCTCATTCAAAGCCAATTTCAAGGAAGACGTGGACCGGGCCTTCGCCGAATTCAAGGCGGCGGGCGTCAGGAAGATGATAGTGGATCTGCGCTACAACGGAGGAGGTGACGTCGCACTGGCCCAGGTGCTCTCCAGTTATCTCGCACCTGCGGGCACTGCCGGCAAGGAGCTCTACACAACGACACACAACGCACTTCTCACATCGGAAGGATGGAATGAAACCACATATATCGGAACCAGTAGCGACAAGCCTACAGGGGGAACGGATATGGGCATAGGCATCGATGAAGTCTATTTCATCATCGGAGGCAGCAGCGCTTCGGCCAGCGAACTTACCATCAACGGGCTCAAGCCTTATTGGAAGGAAAAGCTCCATCTGGTGGGAAGGCAGTCCTACGGCAAACCGAACGGAATGTACGTTCTCTATTATCCGCCGCACTCACAGCACAAAGAGTATGACAAGGGCGATTTCTCCGCGCTCAAATACGTATTCCTCCCTATATGCTTCTATGAAAAGAACTCTCTCGGAGAAGAGATTCCGAGCACTGCGGATCCGGGTAGCGGATTCATTCCCGAAGAGAGTATTCCGGATGACATCTATCACGATTTCGGAGTGGAGGAGGCGAACATACGTGCCTGCCTCACCCACATCGTCACCGGGGCATATCCCGAAACCGCAGTCAAATCGGTTTCGGGCGTAAAATCGTCCAACGGGCTGGTATGCAAATCCCTGCTTCCGAAGTCCCGTACAGACCGCAATTACGGATTGTTATTGAAAATATCAGATAAATTTTAAATAATTATTTGGATAATCAATTAACTTTCATTATTTTCGTGCAGTTTAATCCAGAATTACCGTATTTATCTACCAAATTAACAACAAAAACACTATGAAGAAACTTGTAGATCAGATCAACGCTGAAATCGCTAATTTCCAGAAGAACGCTGAGGCTCAGATCGTTAAAGGCAACAAAGCTGCCGGCACACGCGCTCGCAAAGCTGCCCTCAACATTAGCAAACTGATGAAGGAATTCAGAAAAGTATCAGTAGAAGAGGCAAAGAAGTAATTCATTGCTGAACCATAAATGAAGGATGTCCTCTGCGGCATCCTTTATTTTTGTATATTTGCACCGTATCCATTCGATTTGCGACTATGAACAGAACATCCGAATATAAATTCACCGTCATTGTCCCATATTACAACGAGGAAGGCAACATCCTCCGCCTCGAAGAGGCTCTCTCGGACTATCTCGACAAAGCACTTCTCAAGCCTGTCTGCGTGCTGTTTGTCAACGACGGCTCGACCGACGGCGGAGCGAAACTTGTCGAAGAGGCCTGCAGCCGCCATCCACAGTTCTTCCATATCGATTTCGAAAGGAACTGCGGCAAGAGTGCGGCACTGTGCGCAGGCTTCGCAAACACATTCTCAGAATACTGCGGATATATCGACGCCGACCTCCAGACCGTGCCGGAAGATTTCAATCCGCTGATAGAAAAACTACCGGGCAACGCTATGGTCACCGGCATCCGTGCCAACCGCAAGGACTCGGCCTTCTACAACTTCCAGTCGAAACTTGGCAACGGCTGGAGAAAACTGTTCACCCACGACAACGCCATCGACACAGGCTGCCCGCTCAAGGTATTCAAGACCTCCTGCGCAAAGAAACTCCCTTACTTTGAAGGGATGCACCGTTTCATACCGGCTCTTGTGCTGCTTCAGGATGGCGCCACCTACGAGCAGCTTCCGATACGCCACTACGCCCGCACGGCAGGCCAATCAAAATACAACGCCTGGAACAGGCTCGGCAAGACCTTTGCGGACTGCTTCGGCTACCTCTGGCTCAAGTCGCGCCTCAGGGATTATAAGATAAGCGGTTCCAACCTCTGATGACGGCAGGGCAGATATCCATATATTGTCTCGGCCTGCTGGCTCAGGCCCTTTTCTCCGCCCGCATTCTGGTACAGTGGATAAAATCGGAGAAAGCGGGAAAAGTGGTCTCCCCCACTCTTTTCTGGGTTCTCAGTCTTGTCGCTTCCCTGCTCTTCTTCATCTACGGATGGCTCAGAGAGGATTTCTCCCTGATGCTGGGGCAGTTCATAGGGTACTATGTATATATATGGAACCTTTCGGCAAAAGGAGTATGGAAACCTATGGGCAATCCGGGAAAGGTTCTGGCGGCAGTGCTGCTTCTGCTGCCCGGAGTCGCGGCCGTCTCCATCTGCGGCAATCCCGAGGCTTTCTCCACCCTCTTCAGAAATGAAGGCATCCCTTTGTGGCTGCTCATCTTCGGCTCGGCAGGCCAGATAATATTCTCCTTGCGTTTCCTCTACCAGTTCATCTATTCGTCACGCAGGGGAGAATCCGTCCTTCCCTTCGGCTTCTGGATAATCAGCACCACCGGTGCACTCCTGATACTCACATACGGCATCATCCGGCTCGACCCTGTGGTGATACTCGCCCAGTCGTTCGGACTTTGTTCATACATCCGCAACCTTACAATATGGAAAAAAGAACACAGAGCCAAAGAATCCTGATTTACTTCCTGTTGCTTCTGCCGCTCCTTCTGATGAGGGACGTCACACCGATGAACGAGCTGAAGTATCTGAGCATTGCTGACGAAAGCCTGCGCGACGGCCATTTCTGGACTATGTACAACCACGGAGTGCAGTATGCCGACAAACCGCCGCTTTACATCTGGCTGATAATGGGCATCAAACTCCTTCTGGGACGTCATTCCGTCTTTCTGATGACTCTCTTCTCCATCCTTCCGGCACTTGGTATCATACTGATTTTCAACAAGTGGTGCAAGAACGAGCTGAATCAGGGCCACACTCTTGCCGCCGAAATTGCGATGATGACCACAGGCTATTTCATAGGAGGTGCGGTGGTACTGAGGATGGATATGCTGATGACGCTCTTCATCGTGCTGGCCCTTTGGACATTCTACCGTCAGACAAACGGAGACCACAGGCTTGTGCTCAAGATAGCCTTTCCCCTGTATGTGTTTCTGGCCATCTTCACGAAAGGCCCGGTGGGCTTTTTCGCGCCGCTGCTCTGCACCGCCGTGTGGCTTGCCTGCACACGTTCCCTCAAGGACTTCTTCCACTACTGGAACGCTCTGACCTGGGGCATACTGCTGCTGCTATGCGGACTGTGGTGGTGGCAGGTTTACCGGGAAGGCGGGATGGTCTATATCAACGACCTGCTGCTGCATCAGACTGTCGGCCGCTCCATCGACTCGTGGCATCACAAAGGCCCCTGGTACTACTATCTCTACAGCATCTGGTATATGATGGCCCCGTGGTCGCTGCTGACCATAGGCGTCATAATCTGGGGGCTTGTCAAGAAAATCCGCCTGCCTCAGACGATAAGATTTTTCCTGGTTTGCGCCGGCACCATATTCGTGATGCTCTCCATCGTCAGTTCCAAACTGCAGATATATATGCTGCCCGCATTCCCGTTCATCAATTATGCGGCATTCTACATCCTTCAGGAACTTCCTTCCGGGTACCCGTCCCTTGCAAGGTTCTGCGAAGTTTCGCGCAAGGTTGTCGTTCGCGGTGCAACCGTCCTGCTCCTGCTGATTTTCATAGGAGGATGCTTCGTTGGAAAATTCAATTACGCTCTCGGCTTCAAGGAGGTTGCCGGCGAAGCGCTCCAGAAGGCCGAGGAGCTGGATATCAACGAATTCTGCTACCACAATATCAAAATGGGAGCCAATATGGACGTCTTTATCGGCAAGGAACTCAGACGTCTGACCGATGAAGAATTTGCAGATCCTATGCAGATAATCGGACAGGATGAGCCGGGAATTATTATTTTTACGAAAGATGAAAAGGGCATTGTGCACTGCAACGCCTTTCTCAAGGATATAAAAAACACAGAAAAGATATGACAATCCAAACCCCGCACGCTCAACTTGAGCTCAGCAAAAGCGGAATGTTGCACAACTACAAGCACTTCCGTTCCAAATTGAAAGACTCCACAAAAATGCTTATCCTCGTGAAGGCAAACGGCTACGGCCACGGAGCGGTTGACTTCGCAAGAGTAATGGAGGAAGCAGGCGCCGACTATCTCGGCGTGGCTTTTCCGGTAGAAGGTGTGGAACTGAAGAAGGCCGGCATCAAGCTTCCGGTCCTTGTCCTGACCTCCGGCACTGAAAACTATCCTGAAATCATAGAATACGGCCTGGAGCCAGGTATGCCAAACATCGAAGCCCTCAGACGCCTGCGCGACGAACTGCGCAAGGCCGGCAGAACCGCTTATCCTGTCCACATCAAGCTCGACACCGGTATGCACCGCCTCGGCTTTATGGAAAAGGACCTTCCCGCTCTTCTGGATTTCCTCAGGGAAACTCCAGAAATCAAGGTGCAGAGCATCTACTCCCATCTGGCCGCATCCGACGAATCTCAGCACGACGAATTCACCCTCGGCCAGATAGCTCTCTATGAAAAGATGAGCAGCCGCATTCTCGAAGTGCTGCCCTACAGGCCAATCCGTCATATCCTCAACTCCGCCGGAATCGAGCGCTTCACCGAGTATCAGTACGATATGGTTCGTCTTGGCGTCGGAATCTACGGCATCAGCGCAGTGGATGACAGTCAGCTCAGGCCGGCAGCCGCTCTCCGCTGCCCTATACTCCAGATAAAGGAACTCGGAGCTGAAGACGGCACGGTGGGCTATGGCCGCCACGGCAAGCTCGGCCCGGGCATCAAGCACACAGCCACCATCTGCGTAGGCTATGCCGATGGCGTGAACCGTCACCTCGGCCGCGGCAACGCGAAGTTCTGCGTGAACGGCAAACTGGTGCCTACTATCGGCAACATCTGTATGGATATGTGTATGGTGGACGTCACCGGAGTTGACGCCAAGGTCGGCGACACAGTGACCATCTTCGGAGAGAACCCCTCGGCAAGAGACCTCGCCGGAATTCTCGACACAATCCCTTATGAAATATTCACATCCGTTGCAAAACGCATCAAACGCGTGGTGGTAGAATGACGATTGTACAGGCCCTGAAAGGAAAGATATTCGAAACCGTGTCGGAAGCCGCCTGTGACAAAGGCGTACGTGCCTTTGTCATAGGGGGTTTCGTGCGCGACTATTTCCTTCAGAGGCCCTGCACCGACATCGACGTGGTGGTGGAGGGAAGCGGCATAGCCATAGCCGAAGCCGTGGCTGAAAAGTTGCACTGCAAAGTGACCGTCTTCAAGAATTTCGGCACAGCCATGCTCAAGTACAGGGGGATGGAGGTGGAATTCGTAGGCGCCCGCCGGGAATCCTACAGAGCGAACTCCCGAAAGCCGATTGTGGAGGACGGGACACTGCAGGAAGACCAGGAGCGCAGAGACTTCACCATCAACGCAATGGCCTTCAGTCTCCAGAAGGAAAACTACGGGGAGCTGGTGGATCCTTTCGGCGGCATAAAGGACCTCGACGCCGGAGTGATACGCACGCCGCTCGACCCGGACACGACCTACAGTGACGACCCTCTGCGTATGCTCAGGGCCATCCGTTTCGCAACCCAGCTGGGCTTCACCATTGTCCCGGAATCCGTCGAATCGATCAGACGCAAAGCGAATCGTCTGGAGATTCTTTCCTACGAAAGGATTTCAGACGAACTCAACAAGATTATGCTCAGCCCGAAACCCTCTGTCGGCTTCAGGCTGCTTGACGAGTGTGAACTTCTCCCATATATCCTTCCGGCGCTCTCAGCCCTGAAAGGTGTGGAAACTGTGGAGGGGCGCGGCCACAAGGACAATTTCAAACATTCGCTTCAGGTGCTCGACAACGTAGCCCTCTCCAGCGACAAGCTTTGGCTTCGCTGGGCGGCTCTCCTGCACGACATCGGCAAGGCGCGGACAAAGCGTTTCGAACCGGGCACCGGCTGGACGTTCCACGGCCACGAATCCGTCGGAAGCAAGATGGTAAAGGGCATCTTCAGCAAACTGAAAATGTCGCAGACAGATGACTGCAGATATGTTCAGAAACTTGTCGCGCTCCATCTCAGGCCCATTGCCCTGGTCACGGATGAAGTGACGGACTCAGCCGTCCGAAGACTTCTTTTCGACGCCGGAGACGACGTGGACGACCTGATGATTCTCTGCAAGGCCGACATCACTTCGGCCAACGAAATGAAGGTGGAGAAGTTCCGCAGGCAGTACGAACACGTCAGGCAGAAGCTCATTGAAGTGGAGGCAAAGGATGCGGTCCGCAACTTCAAGAACCCCATCACCGGCGACCTCATTATGGAAAAGTACGGCATTCCTCCGGGACCTTCGATTGCCGTAATCAAGGAATTCGTCAAGGAGGCCATTCTCGACGGAGTGATACCCAACGACTATGAAGCGGCCTATCGTCTTATGGAGCAGAAAGCCGCCGAACTCGGTTTCACTTCCAGATGAAAACCATTTTCGATCCGCTCAGAAAAAAGGAGGTCGCTCTGACCCCCGAGGAAGGTGTCAGGCAGGCGGTCATAGCCTGGTTGCGCGACACGGTGGGCATTCCGCAGGTCAGAATGCAAAGCGAATGGCCTTTCAGATACAACGGAAGAACTTTCAGGGCGGATGTCATCACCTTCGACCGCAACCTCAAACCGGAAATACTGGTCGAATGCAAGGCGCCTTCAGTGAACATAGATTCATCTGTGATTGAGCAGGTTATACGCTATGTCCGCGTGCTGGAAGCAAAGAATATCATAGTCACGAACGGCTCCGTCACTCTCTTTTTCACCCGCGAGGGTGACTCCTACAAGCAAACAAGCGGTTTGAAATGACATTGGCACGATCACATGAAAATCGAGACCGTGCCAATGTATCAGGCTTTGATGTTGCGTGAGTCGCAGTACCAGCACCGGAGTTCGCCGTTTTCGCATCGGCGGAAAAGACTCGGCGCGTGCTCTGCGTTACAGATGCACTTGGGATTTGCGCAGTGGCGTGTGGCATCGGCAATGGGACTTGGGCGCTCGGTCTGGCCATGAGATGGATCGTCTTTCCATTCAAGGAGTTTGGTGATGAGAGCCATCCTGACAAACTTGCCGTTCTCCACCTGACGGAAATATGCGGCGCGAGGATCGTCGTCCAACTCCGGCAGTATCTCGTTGACTCTCGGAAGCGGATGAAGCACAGCCATCTTCTCGCGCGCCAGCTTCATCTTTGACTTGTCCAGCACGAAACTGTCCTTGACACGGTCGAACTCCTCCTCGTCGAGGAACCTCTCCTTCTGAACTCTGGTCATATAGAGAATGTCCAAAGACGAAATCACCTCCTCGATGGTCTTCACCTCGCGGTAGTCTATGCCGCACTTGTCGCATACATCCTGCTTGATATAGTCCGGCAATCGAAGCTCATCCGGTGCAATGAGAATAACCTTGATACCCTTGTAGCGTGAGAGCGCCTTGATGAGGGAATGAACCGTGCGTCCGAAACGGAGGTCTCCGCAGAAGCCGATGGTTATGTCGTCTATATGGCCTAGTTCGCGCTTGATGGTAAGCAGGTCGGTAAGCGTCTGCGTAGGATGGCTGTGGCTGCCGTCTCCGGCATTGATTATCGGCACCTTTGAAACTTCCGAGGCGTAGAGTTGCGCACCCTCGACGTGGTGGCGCATAGCAATCACGTCAACGAAACACCCCACAACCCTGACAGTATCCTGAACCGTCTCCCCCTTGCTGACGGAAGTATTCTTTGCATCGGAAAAGCCGAGCACGTTGCCGCCCAGTTCCATCATTGCAGAAGTGAAGCTCAGACGGGTGCGGGTGCTTGGCTCATAGAAGAGTGTCGCAAGTTTGCGGTGGGCCATAATGTCCTGATACTTTTCGCGGTTGGCGATAATGTCCTCGGCAAGGGAGATTATCTGGTCGGTCTCCTCCTTGGTAAGGTCCATCGGGTCGATAAGATGTTTCATTGTTCTATCGTTTTTTATCTATTTTATCCAACTTTCATCTGAAGGGTTGTTGCGGAAAGCGATGATTCTTTCCTTCCACTCGGAAGCGATATACCCCTTTTCGGCAGCCACCTCCACCAGAGCGTCGAGGTTGCTCAAAGAGTAGTTCACCGTCCCTGCCGCCGCTATGCGTTCGAGTCCTTTCTTCATACCGTAGGTGAAGATGCTGACAATGCCAAGCACCTCGGCGCCTTCTTCGCGAAGGGCCTCAACCACATCCACTGCACTGCCGCCGGTGGAAATAAGATCCTCCACCACGACAACTTTCGTTCCCGGCTCCATCTTGCCCTCGATGCGGTTCGTACGACCGTGGCTCTTTGCTTCGGAACGTACATACCCCATAGGCAGATCGAGGATGGCGGCTGTCAGTGCAGCGTGGGCTATACCGGCAGTAGAGGTACCCATAAGCATCTGACACTCGGGAAAATGCTCCCGCACGAGAGAAGCAAGGCCCGCCTCTATCCTGTCGCGCACCCGTGGTGCGGAGAGGGTCAGGCGATTGTCACAATAAATCGGGCTCTTTATGCCGCTGGCCCAGGTGAAAGGCTGCTCCGGACGGAGAAATACGGCTTCTATCGAAAGCAGTTCGGCTGCAATTGTTTTTTCCATATCCTACTGATTTACAAATTCTTTCACACATCTTTCATAAGCTGCCACAGGATCAGCGGCGGCAGTTATCGGACGCCCCACGACTATGAAGTCGGAGCCGATTTCACGCGCCTTCTCCGGTGTGGTGATGCGCACCTGGTCATCTGCGGCCGAGTCGGCAAAGCGGATGCCCGGAGTGACGGCCATAAAGCCTTCTCCGCAGGCCTTCTTCACGAGGCCGGCCTCCAAAGGAGAGCAGACTACTCCGTCGAGCCCGGCGGCCTTCGCATTGGATGCGTATTTCGCTATTGTCTCGCCAATGGAGGCATTGATGAGAAGTTCGCTTTGCATACGTTCCTCACTCGTGGAGGTGAGTTGAGTCACGGCAATCAGCAGAGGGCGTGAGCCGTCAGCTCTGGTGAGGCCTTCGAGAGCCGCCTTCATCATCTCCACCGTACCCGCAGCGTGGACGTTGGTCATATCCACGTCGAGAGCGGAAAGCACCTTCATCGCTTTGCGCACCGTATTCGGAATGTCGTGGAGTTTGAGGTCCAGAAAGATGCGATGGCCCCGGCGCTTTATCTCGCGCACGATGGAAGGCCCCTCCGCATAGAAAAGTTCCATACCTATCTTTACGAAAGGCTTGCGGCGGCAGTCGGTGAATTTGTCCAGAAATTCGAAGGTTGCCGCAGCACTGCTGAAATCGCAGGCTATTATCACGTCTCTGTTCATACTGTTCCTATTATTGATTTCAATGTATCTATTCCAAGTTCATCCATCAGATGAGGCAGGCGTTCCACAATCTCGGGGCAGACCATAGGGTTGCGGAGATTCTCCGCTCCCACCTGCACGGCAGTGGCACCGGCCATCATCATCTCCACGACACCTTCGGCATCGGCCACTCCGCCGCACCCCATCACCGGTATCCTGCACGCGTGTGCCACCTGATAGACCATCCGCAGGGCCACCGGAAAGATGGCGCGTCCGCTGAAGCCTCCCATCCTGTTGGCAATAACAGGTTGACGGCGTCTAATGTCGATTCTCATACCGAGCATCGTATTTACCAGAGTAATACCGTCCGCGCCGGCATCTTCGCAGGCACGGGCTATTTCCACTATATCGGTCACGTTTGGACTGAGCTTGATGAAGAGAGGCTTGTTGCAGACCTTCCTGACAGCCGACGTCACCCCGGCGGCGGAAGATGCCTGAGTGCCGAAGGCCATCCCGCCGTTGTGGACATTTGGACAGGAGACGTTCACCTCCACGATGTCCACCCCGTCACACGCAGCGGCTTTGCTGCAGCACTCCGTATATTCTTCCAGCGAGAAACCGCTGATGTTGGCAATCACGGCTCCGCCGAAAATCTTTCTCAGGGCAGGCACTTTCTCCCCCACCAGCACATCTATGCCGGGGTTCTGAAGGCCCACCGAATTTATCATCCCGGCCGTACATTCCGCTATTCTCGGCAGCGGGTTGCCGTAGCGCGCTTCACGCGTAGTGCCCTTCAGTGAGATGCCGCCCAGTACATTGAGGTCCATAATGTCGGAAAGTTCCACTCCGAAGCCGAAAGTGCCGCTTGCCGGAACCACCGGATTGCGCAACTGCACTCCGCAAAGGTTTACCGAAAGATCCTTTACCATAATAGTTCCTCCTTTTTGAAGACCGGACCGTCCTTGCAGATGCGCTTGGTGCCGGTCAGAGTCTGGCAACTGCAGCCGTAGCAGAAACCTGCGCCGCATCCCATCCTCTCTTCGAGGCTGTATTCTCCACTGCCCTCAAGCATAGTATGGAGAGCCTTCATCATCACCAGCGGCCCGCAGGTATAATAGTAGTCATATTGCGGAGCGAGGAGGCGGACGGCATCCGTCACGAAGCCCTTCACTCCGGCCGAACCGTCGGCGGTCGAAACGGACACCTTGTCCGTGAGCGCACGGAATTCCTTTTCCAGCACAATCTCATCGGCGCTGTTGAAACCGAGAATTACGGTCACTTCCCTGCCCTTGGAACAAAGTTCCTTGCAAAACCGGTAGAGGGGAGCCGCACCGAGTCCGCCTCCTACGAGCAGCGCCGACTTGCGGCAGGCCGCTGCGTCGAATCCGTTGCCAAGCCCTGTCAGTACATCGAGGACGGAGCCGGAAGGCATCCGCGAGAGAGCCCTCGTGCCGTCTCCGACCACCTTGTAGAGAAGAGTGATGCCGCCCTCCCACGCATCGCAGACTGAAATCGGCCTGCGCAGGTAGAAGCCTTCCAACTCTATGTCAACGAACTCGCCACTGAACTTATAACCCGGCTCAAGAGCAGTAAGTTCAAGACAATACGTGTTTTTGGCAGTAACTTTGTTACTCTTAATATTGAATTTCCTTTTCTCCATCGGAATCTACTTCTTCCTGTATTCCTTGTCTATGGTGGATATTCCCATCGTAATCTCTTCAAGCACGTCCAGCAGGACTCTGACCGTCTCGAGGGCGGTGAAGACAGTTACGTTGTTCTCCACTGCGGTGCGGCGGATGGCGTAGCCGTCCAGATGAGTGCTCTTCTGATTGACGTCGATGGTGTTTATCACATAGCTTATATGCCCCTTCCTCAAGGCCTGATATATCTCGTCGCTGCCCTCGCTTATCTTCCTGAGATAACGGGTGCGTATGCCGTGATCCTTGAGGAATCTGGCGGTGCCCTTCGTAGCCTCTATGTTGAAGCCCAGATTGTAGAACCTTCTTACAAGCGGCAGGGCCTCCTCCTTTGTGGAATCGGCGAGAGTCACGAAGATTGTGCCGTAACCGCGCACTTCCATTCCGGAAGCCTGGAGCGACTTGTAGAGAGCCCTTGTGAAACTGTCGTCGTAGCCGATGGCCTCGCCGGTAGATTTCATCTCAGGGGACAGATATGTGTCGATGCCGGTAATCTTGCCGAACGAGAAGGCCGGAGTCTTGACGAAATGGCGCTTTCTTTCAGGGAAATAGACTTCTTTTATACCCTGCTCTTTCAGGGAATGGCCAAGCATTACGCGAGTGGCGATTTTAGCCATCTGGATGCCGGTGGACTTGGAGATGAACGGCACGGTGCGGGACGAACGCGGATTGACTTCGATTACATATACGTCATCGTGCTCATCCACTATGAACTGTATGTTGAACAGGCCTACGATACCTATTTCGAGTCCGAGTCTTACTGTATAGTCTATGATTTTCTGCTTTACCGCAGGACTCAAGCTGAATGAAGGATAGACGCTGATACTGTCACCGCTGTGAATGCCCGTACGCTCCACGTGCTCCATAATGGCGGGAATGAAGACATCCTTGCCGTCGCATATGGCATCCACCTCGGTCTCCTTGCCCATAATGTATTTATCTACTAGGACCGGAGAATCTTCATTGATTTCCACTGCGTTCTGGAGGTAGTGGCGGAGCGTGTCCTCATTGCCGACAATCATCATTGCGCGTCCGCCGAGCACGAAACTCGGACGGACAAGCACAGGATAGCCTATTTCTGCTGCTGCAGCGACTCCGTCCTCCACGTTAGTCACCGCCTTCGCCTTCGGCTGCGGAATGCCCGTGCGGCGCATAATTGCCTCGAAGAGCTTGCGATCCTCGGCATTGTCGATGGCCTCAAGGCCGGTGCCTATCATAGGCACGTCAAATTCTGCCAGAGGGTTGGCAAGGTTTATCGCAGTCTGTCCGCCGAGGGTCACTATCACTCCGTCCGGCTTTTCAAGATTGATGACATCCATCACATTCTCCACGGTCAGAGGTTCGAAGTAGAGTTTGTCCGATATGGTGTAGTCGGTCGAAACCGTCTCGGGGTTGTTGTTGATGATGATGGCCTCATAGCCGGCTTCGCGTATCGCCCATATCGCGTGGACGGTGGAGTAGTCGAACTCGACGCCCTGGCCTATGCGTATAGGGCCGGAGCCCAGAACCAGTATCTTTTTGCGGTCGCTGCGTACCGATTCGTTCTCCTGTTCGTAGGTGGAATAGAAATACGGCACATAGGTCTCGTGCTCTGCGGAGCAGGAATCTATCATCTTATAGACAGGAACGATACCGTAGTCGTATCTCATACGGATGATGTCGGCTTCCGTACGTCCCCAGAGAATGCCTATATATTTGTCTCCGAAGCCCATACGCTTTGCCTCCCTCAGAAGGTCGACGTCAAGCGGAGAAGCCAGCAGCCTGCGCTCCATCCGGATTATGTTGTATATCTTCTCAAGGAAGAGCATATCGATGCGGGTGCGGTCGTAGATGCGGGAAAGATCCACCCTCAGGCGCAGAAGCTGGGCTATGGCGTGGATGCGGTCGTCGGTAGGTTTGCAAATATACCCGAGCAGCTTTTCCTCGCTCCAGTCATCGAATTTCTTCTTGTGGATGTGGCAGCAGCCCGCTTCAAGTGAACGGACAGCCTTCAGAATGCTCTCTTCAAGCGTGCGGCCGATGCTCATAACTTCGCCCGTAGCCTTCATCTGCGTGCCGAGTTCGTTGGACGCCTCGCTGAACTTGTCGAACGGGAAGCGCGCCACCTTGGTCACGACATAGTCGATGGCCGGCTCGTTGCAGGCAGGGGAGCCCGCAATCATTATCTCATCGAGAGTAAGGCCCACCGCAATTTTTGCCGTGACACGGGCAATAGGGAATCCGCTCGCCTTTGATGCCAGAGCCGAAGAACGGGACACTCTCGGGTTCACCTCGATGATGTAGTATTTGAAAGAAAGAGGGTCGAGAGCGAACTGGACGTTGCAGCCGCCTTCTATCTTGAGGGCTCTGATGAGCTTGAGTGCGCTGTCCCGCAGAATCTGATACTCCTTGTCGGTCATTGTCTGGGCCGGAGCCACAACCATCGAGTCTCCCGTATGGACACCCACAGGGTCTATGTTTTCCATACTGCAGATGGCGATGGCGGTGTCGTTGTGGTCCCTCATCACCTCGAACTCTATCTCCTTGTAGCCTTTTATGCTCTTCTCGACCAACACCTGATGGACAGGCGAGAGGGCGAGAGCATTGCGCATAAGTTCACGGAGTTCCTCTTCATTGTCGGCAAAACCTCCTCCGGTGCCGCCAAGAGTGAATGCCGGACGAAGAATCACCGGATATCCTATCCTGCTTGCAATCTTCACGCCTTCCTCGACATCGTAGCAGATGTCGGAAGGAATCACCGGCTCGCCGATTTCCATACAGAGCTCCTTGAACAGTTCGCGGTCTTCGGCTTTCTCGATGCCCTGGAAGGAAGTTCCCAGAATCTCCACACGGCACTCGTCCAGCACACCCTTCTTTGCGAGCTGAACCGCCAGATTGAGGCCGGTCTGACCTCCAAGACCCGGCACGAGGGCGTCCGGACGCTCATAACGGATGATTTTAGCAACATATTCCAATTTGAGCGGCTCCATATAGACCTTGTCAGCTATGTTGGTGTCGGTCATAATGGTGGCGGGATTGGAGTTCACCAATATCACCTGATACCCCTCCTCCTTCAGTGCAAGGCAGGCCTGTGTGCCGGCATAATCGAATTCGGCTGCCTGTCCGATGACTATCGGACCCGAACCGATGACCATTACCTTCTTTATATCTGTTCTCTTAGGCATTTTGCTGATCCTCCATCATCTTTATGAATTTATCTATGAGATATACGTTGTCCTGAGGGCCCGGTGCGGACTCCAGATGGAACTGGACTCCAAAAATCCTGTCCCGAACATTTTCAAAACCCACCACATAGCCTTCCGGCACGGTAACGTGGGTCGGAGTGAGCTCTGTGCCCTCCACACTCTCGAAGCAATAGCTCTGATTCATAACGGCAATGTTGATGCGGCCGGTGGCAAGTTCCCTGACAGGATGGTCTCCGTGCAGGCCACAGCCCATAGGGATAAGTTTCGCACCGTAGTCCAGGCCTATGATTTCCTGCCCGAGTCCTATGCCGCATATCGGCTTCTTCCCCTTCAGTTCCTTGAAGAGCGCGACTGCCTCCGGTGCCTGCGGAGCGCCGGCAGGACCGTTCGAGAAAAGTATTCCGTCCGGATTGAAAGCGAGAATATCCTTTGCCGCCATCTTGAAAGGCACGATGGTGACGTTGCACCCCCTGCGGTTGAGGATGCGGATGATGTTGTGCTTGATGCCGCAGTCCACCGCCACCACGTGGAATCTCTGGTTCGGGGTGCGGGCAAACCACCGTTTGCGGCAGCAGGCCTTAGCAGCCAGATCTGTCGGACGAGGTGTCTGAGCGATGAGCTTGAGCGCATCTTCGCGCGGAAGGGACGCATCGACAATGGCTGCCATCGGGCGCCCCGTCCTGCGGATTATCTTGGTAAGCATCCTTGTGTCTATGCCGCTGATACCTGGAATGTTGCATTCCGAAAGTTCCTCATCGAGAGTCTTTGTGTAGCGGAAATTGCTCGGCGTGTCGCAACATTCGCGGACGACAAGGCCTCCGATATTGGGCACGCGCGTCTCGTAGTCTTCATCGGTAATGCCGTAGTTGCCTATCAGCGGATATGTCATCACAATGATCTGTCCGGCATAGGAAGGGTCTGATATTATCTCCTGATATCCGACTACGGATGTGTTGAAGACAATCTCGCAGACGCTCGGGCAATCGGCGCCGAAACCGGTCCCGAGAAACTCCTGACCGGTCTCAAGCACAAGTTTTTTCGCTTTCTTTTCCATTTTCTGAAATTAATGAATCCGGTTTCCGTTCCTGTAGGTCATCACCACCTTCGAGAATACTTCCATACCGTCGAACGGCGTGGAATGTCCTTTGGAAAGGAAACTGTTGCTGTCTATTCTGTATTTTGAATTCAAATCGATTATTGCCAGATCTGCCGGCTGACCGGGAACTATGCCGCCTCCAAGGGAGAATATGCGTCGCGGAGCGAGGCTCATCGCCTTGATGAGGCGTTCGAGAGAGATGCGTCCGCACCGCACCAGTGCCGTATAGAGCACCGGGAACGACGTTTCGAGCCCCACCACTCCCATAGGGCTTCCTATCAGGCCGCGGGATTTCTCCTGTGCCGTATGAGGAGCGTGGTCTGTGGCAATGATGTCTATCGTGCCGTCTGCAAGGCCTTCTATGAGAGCTTCCCTGTCGGCGGCGCTGCGCAGCGGCGGATTCATCTTGAAACGGCCGTCTTCCTGAAGATCATCCTCGCACAGCACGAGATAGTGCGGCGCGGTTTCGCAGGTCACGTTCACCCCTTCGGCCTTGGCCTTGCGGATGAGCGCCACGCTTTCGGCGGTGGAGATATGGCAGACGTGATAGCGGCAGCCTGTCTGCCGGCACAGTTCCAGGTCACGGGCTATCTGTCCCCATTCGCTTTCGGAGCAGATGCCCTTGTGGCCGTGGGCCGCACACCAGCGACCATCGTGTATATAGCCTCCTTCAAGGAGGGAGTTGTCTTCACAATGGGCGGCTATGATGCACCCTTCGGCGGCGGCGGTCCGCATAGCCTTGAGCATCATCCCGCTCTCCTGCACTCCGCTTCCGTCGTCCGAGAAACCCACGCATCTGTCCTTGAGCAGAGCCATATCCACAAGTTCCCCGCCCCTGCGGCCCTTCGTGATGGAACCGTACGGGCGCACGTCTATCACTGCGTCCCGGCGTATGATTTCCATCTCCTTCTCCAGATTCTCAGGAGAGTCCGGCACCGGATTGAGATTGGGCATAGGGCATACGACGGTATATCCTCCGGCGGCAGCGGCCTTCGAACCGGTCAGAATGGTTTCCTTCTCCGGGAAACCGGGCTCGCGGAAGTGGACGTGGACGTCGGCCAGGGCGGGCGACACGAGAAGACCTGTGCAGTCAACGGTCTGCGTTCCCGCAGGAGCGTCGGGGGATTCTCCCACGCAGACTATCCTGCCGTCGGCAACGAGCAGGTCAGCCTCTGCGATTTTTCCGTCATAGGCCATAAGGCCACCTTTGAACAGCAACGATTTACTCTCCATAGCACAAAAAAAACAGACAACCTTTCAGGGTGTCTGTCAGAAAAAAAGAAAAACGACAATCTCATCCGGAAAAGCCGGAGCCACGTGGCCATATCGATTGAGTTTTCTCATATATGCGTATTTGTGCAAAGGTACTGCTTTTTTTCAAATTTATAAATTATTTCACACCTAAATAATCCACATATATATGTGGATATTTTTTCGAAGGCGGTTTTGGCAGGTAGGCTGTTTTCGCCTACCTTTGTTGCGCTATGAAACTTGTATATACCGGTAAAACCAAAGACGTTTTCGCACTCGAAAACGGCAATTATCTCCTTAAGTTCAAGGATGACTGCACCGGAAAGGACGGAGTGTTCGACCCGGGTGAAAATTCAGTCGGTCTCACCATAGACGGCGTAGGCGACGTCAATCTCAGAATGTCTGTCTATTTCTTCGAAAAAATCAATGCCGCAGGCATCAGAACCCACTATGTGAGCGCCAATCTGAAGGACACCACAATGGAAGTGCTTCCGGCAAAGGTGTTCGGCCACGGACTTGAGGTCATCTGCCGCAACAGGGCGGTCGGCAGTTTCCGCCGCCGCTACGGAGAATATATCGAAGAAGGGGCGCCGCTTCCTTCATACGTGGAGACAACCTTCAAGAACGACGAGAAAGGCGACCCGCTCGTGACAAAGGACGGCCTCGTGGTGCTCGGCATAATGACCGGCGAGCAATACGAAAGCATCAAGGAGATGACACGCCGCATCACCGCCATCGTCGCTGACGACCTCCTTGAGAAAGGGCTCGTGCTGTACGACATCAAATTCGAATTCGGTTACGCTCCGGACGGAAGCGTGATGCTGATAGACGAAATAGCGTCCGGCAATATGCGCGTCTATAAGGACGGCAGGTATGTGGACCCTATGACACTTTCCAAACTCTTCTTCGCATAGAGATATGAAAGCAGCCATCATTATGGGCAGCGCCAGTGACCGGGACGTAATGGCCCCGGCTTGGGAGACCCTTGAAGAATTCGGCATAGAATACGAGAAGAAAGTCCTCAGCGCCCACCGCAATCCGGGCCCTCTTGCGGACTATGTACGTGCGGCCCGCTCCAACGGATTCGACATCATCATAGCAGGTGCAGGCGGAGCCGCCCACCTTCCGGGCGTGATCGCGGCCCTCACCACCCTGCCGGTGATAGGAGTGCCCGTCAGGTCGAAAGCCCTCGGCGGACTCGACTCCCTGCTCTCAATAGTCCAGATGCCGTCAGGCATACCGGTAGCCACAATGGCGATAGACGGAGCGCGCAACGCAGCACTAATGGCCGTATCGATATTCGCGCTGCACGACAGCGCTCTGCAGGAAAAGCTGGAAGAGTTCCGCCGTCGTCAGAGCGACAAAGTACTTAACACCGCAATATAACCATATGCCCACCCGCCTCCGGTGGGCATAACTTTTTTATAGACAATGGCAAACACACGCATTTTCGTGGAGAAGAAACGTAAGTTCCGGACAGAAGCGGACAGTCTTCTGGCAGAACTCAACGAAAATCTCTCCCTCAGTCTGGGCTCCCTGAGACTTCTCAACGTATATGACCTTTTCGGATTTTCTCCAGAACTCGTGGAGAAATGCCGCTATACGGTTTTCGGGGAAAAAGTGACCGATACCGTGACAGACAGCCTTCCGCTTGAAGGCAAAAAATATATTGCCGTGGAAAACATTCCCGGCCAGTTCGATCAGAGGGCTTCTTCGGCCGAGGACTGCGTCCACCTGATAGACCCGTCCGCCCGGATTTCCATCAAAAGTTCGCGTCTGCTCATTTTTGAAGACGGAGCCCCGCAGGAGGTCCTCGAAAAAATCAGAAACTACATCATCAATCCCGTAGAGTGCCGCAACAAGAATCTCGACGTGCTCTCCATCGCCGAAAAGGCTGAGGTCAAGCCGCTTGAAGATCTCAGCGGGTTTCTTGACTCCCTGAAAAACCGCCCCGAGATGGAGGCCTTCTGCAAGTCCCATTCTCTGGCGATGAACGCCGATGACCTTGCCCAGGTCGTCAGCTATTTCACAAAAGAGGGGAGGAATCCCACCGAGACGGAACTCCGCATCCTCGATACCTATTGGAGCGACCACTGCCGCCACACCACTTTCACCACGGAACTGACAGACATCAGAATTGACGAAAGTTTCATACGGGAAGACATTGAATCCACCCTCGCGCGCTTTCACAACATCCGCAAGGAACTCGGACGTGAGGACAGAAGCCTCTGCCTTATGGAACTCGCCACAATCGGAGCAAGATATCTCCGCAAGACGGGCAGGCTGGACGACCTCGAACAGAGCCAGGAGAACAACGCCTGCAGCATCTTCATAGACGTGGACGTGGACGGCCGTACCGAAAAATGGCTGCTCCAGTTCAAGAACGAAACCCACAACCACCCTACCGAAATAGAGCCTTTCGGAGGCGCCAGCACCTGTCTGGGAGGCGCTATCCGCGACCCTCTTTCAGGGCGCGCATACGTCTATCAGGCAATGCGCGTGACCGGTGCCGGTGACATCACAAAGGACGTGGCTCAAACTCTTGCCGGCAAACTGCCACAGCGAGTCATCAGCCGCAAGGCCGCGGGCGGCTACTCCAGCTACGGCAACCAGATAGGCCTGGCCACCACACACGTGCGCGAAATCTTCGATGATGGCTATACTGCCAAGCGTATGGAGGTGGGTGCTGTCGTAGGAGCGGTCAAGGCCTGCAACGTCCGCCGCGAGGCACCTGCAGCAGGCGACGTGATACTTATGCTCGGCGGACGTACGGGCCGTGACGGCATAGGAGGCGCAACCGGTTCCTCGAAGAAGCACACGGGGCAATCTCTCGAAACCTGCGGCAGCGAGGTGCAGAAAGGCAACGCTCCGGAAGAGAGAAAACTGCAGCACCTGATGCGCCGCAGCGATGTTGCACGCCTGATAAAGAAATCGAACGACTTCGGGGCAGGCGGAGTGAGCGTAGCCATCGGCGAACTCGCCGACGGACTGGACATCTATCTGGACCGCGTTCCCGTCAAATATACCGGCCTCAACCCTACAGAACTGGCCATAAGCGAATCGCAGGAGCGGATGGCGGTTGTCGTGGAAGCCCGTGACCGTGAGGAATTCGAAAGATACTGCGCCGAGGAGAACATCGAAGTCACCCACGTGGCCGATGTCACTTCGACGGGAAGAATGAGACAGTTCTACAACGGTACAATAGTCTGCGACCTTTCACGCGAGTTCATCGACAGCGCCGGAGCGCGCCACAGGGCCAAAGCGGAAATATCCGAAGTGGAGAATAAGAATCCGTTCCGTCTCAAGGTGGAAGGAGACAGCCTGCCGCAGAAAATGGCCTCCGTTATGGGCAGCCGTAACGTCGCTTCTCAAAGCGGCCTGATAGAGATGTTCGACTCCACTATCGGCAGAAGCACGGTGCTGATGCCTCTGGGCGGCCGCTTCCAGGCCACCGAGACGCAGGTTTCAGCTCAGAAGATTCCGGTGGACGGATATACCGACACCGCCAGTGTGATGGCATTCGGCTTCAATCCGGACCTCGCGAGATGGAATCCTTACCACAGCGCCGCATATGCAGTGGTGGAGGCCTGCACGAAAGTTGTCTGCTCCGGTGCCGACTGGTCGAAAATGAGGTTTTCCTATCAGGAATATTTCGAGAAGATGACAAGCGATGCCCGCAGCTGGGGCAAGCCTCTCAGCGCACTTCTGGGCGCTCTCAAGATGCAGTTGGACCTCGGCCTTCCTTCCATCGGAGGTAAGGATTCGATGAGCGGAACATTCGAAGAAATGAAAGTGCCGCCGACTCTGATTGCCTTCGGCATCACCACGGCCGACGCCTCGCACCTCATATCGCCGGAGCTCAAAGAGGCCGGCAACCGCCTCTACATCATAAGGCACACTCCTCTGGACAATCATATGCCCGACACTGAGCAGCTGAAAGCCAACTGGAACTTCCTGCACAACAGCATTATGGACGGCAAGGTTGTCTCAGCCTGGGCTGTAGGATTCGGCTCAATTGCGGAAGCCGCGGTCAAAATGGCAATGGGCAACGCCCTGGGGCTCGAGATCACCATCCCGGAAGAAGAACTCTTCTCGCTTTCCTACGGCAGTGCAGTGGTGGAGGTCCGCGGCGAGCTCGATTTCCCTCAGGCTCACCTTCTCGGCAAAGTCACCGAAGGAGATATCGTCATCAACGGCACTGCGATGAAGCTGGATGAACTTTCCGCCGCCTGCAATGCCAGATATTCGAAAATCTACCCTATGGAAACCCTGACTCCGGAGAAGGAGGGGCTGCCATACTGCGCGGAGATCAAGGACGGGAGGCTCTCCTACAAGGGGGAAAAGGTGGAGCATCCGCTCGTATGTCTCCCTGTTTTCCCGGGCAGCAACTGCGACTACGACACCGCCAAGGCTTTCAGAAAAGCCGGAGCGCAGGTGGAGCCGTTCGTCTTCACAAATCTCACTGAAGCTGACGTCAACAATTCCATAATGGCACTTGCAGAAAGAATCTCCAAGTGCCACATACTTGCCTTCTGCGGAGGATTCTCCTCCGGAGATGAGCCGGACGGCAGCGGCAAGTTCATCGCAAGTGTCATCTGCAACCGTACTATAGCCTCCTCCATCGAAGGGCTTCTCGAGCGCGGCGGCCTGATACTGGGCATCTGCAACGGTTTCCAGGCACTTGTAAAGAGCGGGCTTCTTCCTTACGGCAGATTCGGCCAGGTCACCGAAGATTCCCCTACTTTATTCCACAACGACATCAACCGCCACATTTCACACATCGCACAGACTGAAGTTACGAGTGTGAACTCCCCGTGGCTGAGCAGCTTCACCCCGGGCGAACGCCACAGCATCGCCATCAGTCACGGAGAAGGAAAATTTGTCGCAACTCCGGAGATGGCTCGCAGTCTCTTTGCCAACGGTCAGGTGGCATTCCGGTATGTGGAGAATCCCAACGGCTCCTGCTTCGACATCGAAGGCATCGTCAGCCCCGACGGAAAGATACTCGGCAAGATGGGTCACAGCGAGCGTTACGAAGAGAATGTCTTCAAGAACATAAGCGGCAACAAAATGCAGCCTATTTTCGACAATGCAGTGAAATATTTCAGAAAAATCAGATAAGAGACTATGAGCATATTCGGTGTATATGGCTCGCCACACGCCTCCAACCTCGTATATTACGGGCTCCACTGCCTTCAGCACAGAGGACAGGAAGCGGCCGGCATCGCTTCGTTCGACGATGAAGGCAAAGGCGTCCGCCTGCGCGGACTCGGCCTTCTGAGCGAAGTCTTCAGCAAAGGAAATCTCGACACGCTCCAGGGCAATATCGCTATGGGCGGGGTCAAATATGCAAACGCATCGAAGGGAGGTCTGGACAATGTACCTCCACTGTTTTTTCACCATCATTCCGGTGATTTCGCCATTGCAAACGACGGAAACCTCATCAACCGCGAAGAAGTGGCCACCTATCTCGAAAGCAAGGGCTGCATCTTTATGACCGACACCGACAGCGAACTGATGGCCAACCTCATCAAAAAAGAGGCCTCCGATGACCGTATCTTCAATATCGTCAGCGCTTTGCAGAAGATGGAGGGGGGCTTTACATTCCTTGTGATGACCAAAAACCGCCTCTACGCCTGCCGCGACCACAACGGCATCAAACCGCTTTCGATAGGGTCTCTGCCGGACGGAGGTTATGTGGTCAGCAGCGAGACCTGCGCCTTCGACATCGTGGGGGCAACCTTCCTCAGAGACGTCAATCCGGGAGAAATCGTAACCATAGACCATCACGGCATCAGGAGTATGAACTACGATGAAGAGTACCGCTACCGCATCTGCGGTATGGAATACATCTATTTCGCACGCCCCGACAGTGACATCGACGGCTGCAATGTCCACGCCTTCCGCAAAGAGTCGGGCAAACGGCTCTTCAGGGAGTCTCCCGCCGATGCCGACATCGTGGTGGGAGTGCCGGACTCCAGCCTGAGCGCCGCTCTGGGATATGCCGAAGAGTCCGGTCTGCCGTACGAAATGGGACTTGTCAAGAGCAAATACGTGGGCCGAACCTTCATCGAGCCGTCCCAGGCTATGAGGGAAAGAGGCGTGAAAATGAAACTCTCCGCGGTGCGCAGCATCGTTTCGGGCAAAAGAGTGGTACTGGTCGATGACTCGATAGTCCGAGGCACCACATCCCTGAAAATCATCAATCTGCTGCGCGATGCCGGAGCCAGAGAGGTTCACGTGAGAATTGCCAGTCCGATGATGACTCACCCTTGCTTCTACGGAGTGGACACCTCCACAAAGGAGGAGCTTCTCTGTTCGCACAGGACTCTTGAAGAAGCCAGAATGAAAATCGGCGCGGACTCCCTCGCATTCCTCTCCCCGGCTGCCACTTCCGCATCCCGCCCGGCCGACAAAGGGCTCTGTCTGGCCTGCTTCACAGGCATCTACCCAACCCCGATATATTCACACGACAACGAAATAAACAAATAGACTATGGCAATAAGTTACGAAAAAGCAGGTGTCAACCTGGAAGCAGGATATGAAGTAGTCCGTCGCATAAAGCAGCACGTTGCGTCCACCGCCCGCAAGGGCTCGATGGGTGGCATCGGCTCGTTCGGAGGGATGTTCGACCTTTCCGCCCTCGGAGTGAAAGAACCGGTGCTGGTAAGCGGCACCGACGGAGTCGGCACGAAACTCAAGATAGCATTCGCCCTCGACAAACACGACACAATCGGCATCGACGCCGTGGCAATGTGTGTCAACGACGTTCTCGCTCAGGGGGCGGAGCCTCTCTTCTTCCTCGATTATGTGGCTCTCGGTCACAATGTGCCTGAGAAAGTGGAGGCAATCGTGGCAGGCGTGGCTGAAGGCTGCCGCCAGGCCGGCTGCGCTCTTGTGGGCGGCGAAACGGCTGAAATGCCGGGAATGTACGCCGGTGACGAATACGACATAGCAGGCTACACCACCGGCGTAGTGGAGAAATCCAAACTCATAGACGGCTCGAAAGTCTCTGTCGGAGACGTACTTGTCGGCATAGCATCCAGCGGCGTCCACTCCAACGGATTCAGCTTGGTCAGGAAGATTGTCCGCGACAATGGACTCTCCTATGAAGATACAATTCCGGAATTCGGAGGCCGCAGGCTCGGGGAAGTGCTTCTGACACCAACGCGCATCTATGTGAAACAGGTGCTCGACGTCATCCGCCGCTGCGACGTTCACGCAGTGGCCCACATCACCGGAGGCGGCTTCGACGAGAACATCCCGCGCGTACTTCACGATGGGCAGGGCATTGAAATCAACGAAGGCACATGGGAGATTCTCCCGGTGTTCCGTATGCTTGAGAAATGGGGCTCAATCCCTCATCGCGAAATGTTCAACATTTTCAATATGGGCATAGGTATGGTACTGGTAATGAGTCCTGAAGAAGCGGACGTGGCCATCAGCACACTCTCCTCCCACGGAGAAAAGGCCTCTGTCATCGGCAAAGTAACCGCCACCGAAGGCGTATGTATCAGATAAGTATATGAAGAATCTTGCTGTATTCGCCAGCGGCAGCGGCACCAATTTCGAAGCCATAGCACAGGCCTGCGCCGACGGGCGCATCAACGCCCGCGTGGCACTTATGGTATGCGACGTTCCCGGAGCAAAGGTAACGGAAAGAGCCGCGCGATTCGCGGTAGAGACATTTGTCTTCAACCCCAAATCATACGGATGCAAAGCGGAATACGAGAATGAAATCGCAGCTAAACTCGACTCTGCGAAAATCGACCTCGTCTGCCTTGCCGGATATATGAGGATAGTCGGTCCCACCCTCCTGAAGGCCTATGAGGGCAAAATCATCAATATCCACCCGTCACTGCTGCCCTCGTTCAAGGGAGCGCACGCCGTTGAAGACGCAGTAGCCTACGGCGTCAAAGTCTTCGGCATCACCATACACTGGGTAAACGACCAGCTCGACGGCGGAGAGATCATCGCGCAGAGAGCATTCGACTACGAGGGCAACGACCCCGCCGAAGTCCACCGCCTCGGACAAATCATCGAACACCAACTCTACATAGATACAATCAACAAATTGCTGCGGGAGGGCCAGGTCGGAAAAAACGAACAATAGCGGAATACAATCAGATAAAAATATAAAAATGAGAGCATTAGTAAGCGTCAGCGACAAAACGGGCCTTGTGCCGTTCGTAAAGGAACTTGAGACCCTCGGCTGGGAAATAGTGGCCACGGGAGGCACTAAAAAGCTCCTGGATGAAAGCGGAATAAAAACAATCGGCATCAGCGAAGTCACCGGATTCCCGGAGATCTGCGACGGCCGCGTCAAAACCCTCCACCCTAAAGTACACGGCGGTATCCTCGGCAGAAGAGACATTCCGCAACATATGCAGACCCTCAAGGAAAACGGCATCACCACCATCGAACTCGTCTGCGTCAACCTCTACCCGTTCCGCCAGACCATCGCCAAAGAAGGAGTCACAATGGAAGACGCCATCGAAAACATTGACATCGGAGGCCCGTCAATGGTGCGCAGCGCAGCCAAGAACTGGAAAGACGTCACCATCGTCTGCGACCCGTCGGACTACGGCACCGTACTCGAGGAAATCCGCAGCAACGGCTTCACCTCCGACGAGACACGACTCAAACTCTCTGCAAAAGCATACACCCATACCGCCCAGTACGATATGTGCATAGCCGGGTATATGAGAGAAAAAGCCGGCCTCCCGGAAAAACTCTTCCTCGAATATGACATCAAACAAAGCCTTCGCTACGGCGAGAACCCTCACCAGAGCGCCCGGTTCTACAGCACACCGCAACCGACCTCCTTCTCACTCGCCTTCGGACGCCAGATTCAAGGCAAAGAACTCTCATACAACAATATACAGGATGCCAATGCCGCACTCAACATAGTCCGCGACTTCGACCAACCTTTCTGCGTAGCCCTCAAGCATATGAACCCTTGCGGAGCCGCAATCGGCAAAACCATAGAAGAAGCCTGGCAGGCGGCCTATGAAGCCGACACGGTCAGCATCTACGGAGGCATCGTGGCAGTCAACAGAACCCTCACCGCAGAAGTGGCCGCCGGAATGAAACCTATCTTCCTGGAAATAGTCATCGCACCTTCCTTCACCCCAGAAGCCCTTGAAATCCTCGCAACCAAGAAAAACCTCCGCGTGATGGAAGTGGATATGACCCAGTCAGAGGCACCGGTTCCACAATATATCAGCGTCAACGGCGGAATGCTCGCCCAGCAGCTCGACACACAGGTGGAAACCCTCACCACTGAGATGTGTGTCACCACAACGAAACCGACCGAAACTATGATGAAAGACCTGCAATTCGGCTGGAACATTGTAAAACACGTCAAGAGCAATGCGATAGCCGTAGTCCGCGACGGACACACAATCGGCGTGGGAGCAGGCCAGACCAACCGCGTCGGCTCCGCTGAAATTGCACTGAAAGAGGCACAGGCAGCAGGCTATACGGAAGGTCTGATACTCGCCTCCGACGGATTCCTCCCGTTCGGCGACACAGTTGAACTCGCCGCACGCTACGGCGTTGCCGCCATCGTCCAGCCCGGAGGCAGCATCCGCGACGAAGAATCCATCACAAAAGCCAACGCTCTGGGCATACCGATGCTCTTTACCGGCATCAGACATTTCAAACATTAGAACCTATGAAAGTACTGGTCATAGGCGGAGGCGGCCGCGAACACGCCATAGTGGACGCACTCTCGCGCTCCCGCAAAGTATCGGAAATATTCTGCGCCCCCGGCAACGCCGGCATAGCCGAACTGGCCACCTGCGTGCCCCTGAAGGATACAGACGTGGAAGGCTTGCTGACCATTGCCGTCGAGAAGAAAATCGACCTGACGGTAGTGGGGCCGGAAGCATCGCTGGCAGCAGGCATTGTGGACAGATTCCGCTCCGCCGGACTCAGGATATTCGGCCACACGAAAGAGGCGACCCGCATTGAAAGCAGCAAGCAGTACGCCAAGCGGCTGATGGAAAAATACGACATCCCCACTGCTTCATACCGCAGTTTCGACGACTTCGACAAGGCGCTTGAATACGTTTCGCAACGGCCTTTCCCCGCAGTGCTCAAATACGACGGACTAGCAGCAGGCAAAGGCGTAGTCATCGCCCAGAACATTGATGAAGCCCGCTCCGCCCTTGCCGATATGCTCCTCAACTCTGCCTTCGGCAAAGGCAGTGTCGTGGTGGAGGACTACCTGGAAGGCCCCGAATTTTCATTTATGTGCTTTGTCAGTGGCCGGAACGTTCTGCCAATGCCTCTCTCCCAGGACCACAAACGCGCCTTCGACGGCGACAAAGGCCCGAACACAGGCGGAATGGGAGCATACACCTCCCTTCCTTTCATCACTGAAGCAGACCGCACCTATGCCCTTGAAAATATTCTCCGCCGCGCAGCCTCAGCAATGGCCGATGAAGGGACTCCTCTTTCCGGAGTCCTCTATGCAGGGCTTATGAAGACAGCACAAGGCATCAGGGTCATAGAATTCAACGCCCGCTTCGGAGACCCTGAGACGGAAGTTGTGCTACCGCTGCTCGAAAGCGACATATTCGACGTCTTCTGCGCAGCAGCAGAAAGCAAACCTCTGCCGGACGCCCTCAAATGGAGCAACCGCGCGACTATGGGAGTGGTGATGGCATCGAAAGGCTACCCTCTTTCATACGAAAAGGGATTCACGATTTCCGGACTGGAAAAAGTGAAATCGAAGATTTTCCATATGGGCACAAAGTGCGAAGGAGGCCGTCTGGTAACCGCCGGAGGACGGGTGCTGATGGTTGTAGCCGAGGCTGAAACGATAATCGCCGCACGCGCTAAGGCATACGGCGACATCGAATCCATAAGTTGCGACAATCTGTTCTACCGCAAGGATATAGCGCATCAGGCACTATAGACTGAGGTACTTGTGGATGGCTGCGGCGGCCTTGCGCCCCGCACCCATTGCAAGTATCACGGTTGCGGCTCCGGTCACGGCATCTCCTCCGGCGAACACGCCGGGACGGGAGGTGGCACCGTCTTCGGATGCTATTATGCAACCCCGCCTGTCGGTATCCAGACCTTTTGTGGTGCCGGCAATCAGCGGATTGGGAGAAGTGCCCAGCGCCATTATCACGACATCCGCTTCTATGTCGAACTCGCTCCCTTCCACAGCCACCGGACTTCTCCGGCCGCTTGCGTCAGGCTCACCGAGTTCCATACGGATGCAGCGCAGTCCCCTCACCCATCCTTTTTCGTTGGCGAGAATCTCCACAGGATTTGTGAGCATCCGGAATTCTATACCCTCCTGCTTTGCGTGGTGCACCTCTTCGGCGCGCGCCGGCAGTTCGGCTTCAGTGCGGCGATATACTATCGTCACCTCGGACCCGAGTCTCAGCGCTGTACGGGCGGCATCCATAGCAACGTTGCCGCCTCCAACGACTGCAACTTTGCCTCCTACGAAAATCGGAGTATCGCTCTCCGGGTCAAAAGCCCGCATAAGGTTACTTCTGGTAAGGAATTCATTGGCAGAGAACACTCCGTTGCAGTTCTCTCCCGGTATATTCATAAATCTCGGAAGACCTGCGCCGGAGCCCACGAACACAGCATCGAAACCCTCCTTGTCAAGAAGATCGTCTATGGTCAGAGTGCGTCCCACCACGACATTGGTTTCTATCTTCACGCCAAGCGCGCGAACATTGGCAAGTTCGTGTTCCACAACCTTTTCCTTCGGAAGACGGAACTCCGGAATGCCATACTGCAGCACACCGCCGGCCTTGTGGAGCACCTCGAAAATCGTAACCTCATAGCCGAGCCTGGCGAGGTCGCTTGCACAGGCAATGCCGCTCGGGCCACTGCCCACAACGGCAACTTTTTTGCCGAGGGAAGGAACCGAAACTTGCGGAGCAACACCATTCTCACGGCTCCAGTCTGCAACGAAACGTTCGAGCTTTCCGATGGCGATGGCCTCGCCCTTGATGCCCAATATGCAGCTGCCCTCGCACTGAGTTTCCTGAGGGCAGACGCGTCCACACACTGCCGGAAGCGAACTGTCTTGAGCTATAATCTCTTGAGCTGCAGCAAAATCGCCGCATTTTACGCGCTCTATGAACCGTGGAATCTTTATGGAAACCGGACACTTCTGCATGCAGCGCGGCTCTTTGCAATTCAGGCAACGCGAAGCCTCAAGAACGGCCTCCTCCCGGGAATAGCCGAGGCACACTTCCTCGAAGTTGCGGGCTCTCACCTTTGCATCCTGCTCCCTTACCGGGACTCTTTTCATTCTGTCCATTACCGGTTCCTCCCGATTTTACATTTGTGGTCAGCCTCAGCCTCCTGAGACTTGTACATTGTCTGGCGCCTCATCGCCTCATCGAAATCCACTTCGTAGGCATTGAACTCCGGTCCTTCGACGCAGGCGAAACGGTTGCGACCGCCGACGGTCACGCGGCAGCCTCCGCACATTCCGGTCCCATCCACCATAAGAGTGTTTAGACTCACCTCCAGCGGAATGCCGGTGGGTTGGAGTGTCAGTGTCGTGAATTTCATCATAATCATCGGGCCGATGGATACGGCCTGATCCCAGGTGCGTCCCTCTGCGAGCAGCAATTTTATCTTTTCGGTCACCAGTCCGCGGTGGCCGCGGGAGCCGTCGTCCGTACAGATGAAGAGGTTGTCACAGACAGAGCGCATCTCATCTTCCAAAATTATCAGTTCTGCAGTCTTGGCGCCTGCAATCACGTCCACCCTTGCGCCTTTTTCGTGAAGATATTTGACCTGCGGATAGACCGGAGCCGCACCCAAGCCACCTGCCACGAAGAGATATCTCTTCCCTTCCAATTCTCCGTCTGGAGCACTGACAAACTTCGAAGGCTTCCCGAGCGGCCCCACGAAATCCGTAAATTCCGCTCCCTCCTCCAATGCGCATATCATTCGACTTGAAGCTCCAACTATCTGAGTGACAATCGTCACCGTGCCTTTTGCCCGGTCATAGTCACATATTGTCAGCGGTATCCTTTCGCCCTGCTCCCTGGCGCGGACAATAAGAAACTGCCCCGGCTGCGCTGCAGAGGCAAGCCTCGGCGCCTCCACCTCCATAAGGCAGACGGTCGGGGTCAGAAAAGATTTTCTGATGATTCTGTACATTTCTTTCTACGTTATTGCAATCTTTCGAAAGTATAACCTTTCTTCTTGAGATATTTCACTATTTCGTCCAGACGATTGTAGAGTCTTTCTGCCTGAGGTCTGGCTTCGACTATGCCCGGATGAATCAGCACGAGCGCTCCTGAAAGGCCCTCGCTCTTTTCGAACTTGTAAAGTCCGTCTATAAGTGTCTGAGCGTCGCGGTAGTTCTTCATATCGGGCGTCGTATAGTCGGCAGGGGTGCCGATGCCCGGCGTATAGTTCACGGTCTTCACCCCCATAGCATTGAGGACAGCCACGTTGGAGGCATTGTAATGCTCGTATGGGGGAAGGAACCACTGCGCTTTTTCACGGGTGATGCCATAGCGGCTGAGAGCCGCATAGTTTGCCTTGAGGTCACAGATAATGCTGTCAACACTCATCAGGTCGGCACGTTCCCCGCCCCAGTCACAGTAGAGGACGTGATTGTCCGAGTGTCCTCCCACATAATGACCTTCCTTTACAATCTGCTCTATCACAGGCCTCTGCTCCTCACTTCTGAGGCAATTGCCCGTAAGGAAGAAATTCCCTTTTATCTTATGCTTCTTAAGAGTCTTGAGGATTGTAGGCGCACCGTTGAAATTGAGGTCTGCCGTAAAGCAGAGATAGATTTTCTTGTTTTCCGGATCAACTCTCACAATGGCGCCGCGGTCGTCTTTCGTGAATGAAGCCGCCGCTTCCTGCTCGTGACCCTTCTGCTCCATTGCAGCAAAAAGGCAGGCAAGGCCGGCTGTGCCGTCCATTGTAGGTTCATTGCTTGCATAGTCGCCTATCTCGTCGTGATAGACGGCAATGCCGTTGTTGAGTACTGCGAAAGTGTCAGGCCTGGTCAGAGCGCCGCCAGCCCTCTCCTGGAAGAGAACATTGTAGATAGGGCCATCCACAAGTCCGCCGTATGGCAAACCGCCGTGCGGAGTGTAGGAGGAGTGAGGGTCCGAAGGGTGGTCGTATCCAGGCATCTGTGCGAAAGGAACGCCTGTAATCATCGTGGTGCCCCAAGGATTGCAGCCGAGGAGCCAGTCGCGCAGAGCGGCCTGCATCTCGTTGAAACTTGTATCGCCTGTAGCCTTTTCGTAGAGATATGCGTGGGTTGCGGCAGAAGAGGTAAGATTGTTCGAGCACCAGAGATATGGAACTCCGTGGAAGAACGGTTCGTCGCCGGCTCTGTCCTTGAGGTCCTGGAGTCCCTGACGCATATAGCCTGCAAATTCTTTGCTGACAGCCTCATCTTCTGAAGATGCCAGGAGGAAGTGTCCCAGATTGATGAAAGGATACCACTGGTAGTGGTGGTATTCCTTGCCCGGACCGCGGCCTCTCTCCATCCAAGGATTGACAGGTTCCAGTTCGCCCCAATAGGCTGCCTGCTGTTTCCAGTAGTCACCTTCTCCGAGAGAATACATCGTGGCGGCTGCGAGTTCAATGTCGTCAACCCAGGTATCCTCTTCATAGAAATATGGGGAAACGACGCACGCCGTCTGTGTGTTGCCCGGATATTCCAGAGCGAAATCGTATGCAGACTGAACCTTCCCCTTTATCTTTCTGGCGAACTCCGGATAGAATTCCTTCATCACGTCGGAGCCGAGAGCGAAAGTCGAAGCGAACTTGCCGGCAGCGGACGAAACACCGGTAGTGCGGTTCACCTTGTTCTTCGCCACCTGAGGCTTGCCTGTCACGAAATATACCGGGCGCCCCTTGCCCGGGCCGTACCCATAATCGACGCTGTCCAGATACGGCATTCTGAAACCTGCGTGGTCGCGGTCATCCGCAATCTGATAATACATCTCCTTAGGTGCCGGATTCATCTTGTCGAGCCAGTCCAGACCCCATTTCACCTCGTCAAGGATATCAGGGATGCCGTTGGAACCCGCCCTTCCGCGAGCGTCATAGCGATCCTTGAAGACACTCTTGTCCTTTGTGTATTTATAGGCAAAGGCCATCTGGTAGATGGTGGTGGAGGACGTGGTCATATACTGGAGATAGTCGGCTGCATCGTGCCATCCGCCCGTCACGTCGATATGTTCACCCGTGCGTTCAGGATGATATACTATATATCCATCGTCCTGATGGCAGAGATGGTCCGTGTAAGGATTGTCGCCACAGCGCTGCTGGCGCAGATAGACAAGAAGGTAGTCGGCCAGGCCGTCATATACGTCGGTGCCGATGCGGAAAACCGGGGATTTAGCCCCACCGCTGACGATGTAATAACTTCCCGGCTTCTTCAGCTGAGAGAAATCCAGTCTGTATGAACTCTTGAGAGCCCACTTCGAAGGGTCTGCCTTACGGCCTTCGCCTGTGAGGACAGTCTCGTCGGAGATTGCGTCATATACCGTAAACAGGCCGTCGGTTACTTCGGTTGAAATCTGTACGGCCACTTTTATATCTTCCGGCAAATATCCTACCTGATTGACTCTCACCCAAGTCTGAGCATTGAGTGTAATTGCCGAAATCACTGACAGTGCAAGGAGAAACAGTCTTTTCATATATTTTTCTTTATTTTATTTCAAGCATATAAGGGATGCGTGCCTCAACTGCAGGTCCATTGATACCGGTAAGCCAGAGTGTGGCCTTCTGAACGGCATCCAAAGGGGCTTCCGAAGCCTTGGCACCGCTCTTCTGGAATTTCTCCATAAAGCGCTCATACATTGTCTTCTCGACAGGGTACTCCACAATCTGATATTTATCGAGAGAAACTGCTGCGGCTGCATAGCTGACCGCATCGCTGAGGGTACCTATCTCATCCACGAGTCCTATGCCAAGGGCATCTCCTCCGGCCCAAACGCGTCCTTGTGCTATTTCATCCACCGCCTCGACGCTCATATTGCGGCTGCCTGCCACAAGAGACGTGAATTTCGTATAGACGTCTTCAATCATATCCCGCATATATGCAGTCTCTTCTCCATCGAGAGGGAAAAATCCGTTGATGAGGCTTCCGTGTCTGTGTGTCGCCACTTCCACCATATTTATATGGAGGTTTTTCTTGAGCGCTCCGGAAAAACTCGGGATGAGGCCGAATACGCCGATGGAACCGGTGAGAGTGGTGCGGTCCGAAAAAATCTTGTCACAGGCGCAGCTTATCCAGTATCCGCCGGATGCGGCATAGTCACCATAGCTTGCCACAACAGGCTTGACAGCCCTGAGAAGTTCTATTTCCCGCTGGATTATTGCTGAAGCCTGAACGCTTCCTCCCGGAGAATTGACACGGAAGACAACAGCCTTGACCGAACTGTCGCGACGGGCTTTTTCAATCTCCTTGGCAAAGGTGTCTCCGATATATCCGTCGGAACTGTCTCCCATTACAATTTCACCGTTTGCATAGATGACAGCTATCTTGTCCTTTGTCTTATAGTCGGGTTTCACGGCCTTGGAAGCATACTCAGGCAGCGTGACGAACTTGAGTTCCTTCTCCTTCTCCACACCGGAAAGTGTGCAGAGGTATTCCACAACCTCATCGCGATACCACAATTCATCGACGAGGCCTTTTTCGCGTGCCGCTTCGACATTACCGATGGCAAGGTTGTCAATCCAGCCGTTCAGGTCGCTTTTCGAGAAATCTCTCGAAGAGCAGATGGCGTCTGCCAGAGCATCCCAGACGGAAAGGAGCATCTCCTCTGTCTGGCGGCGGTTCTCAGGGCTGATGTCGTTGCGTATGAAAGGCTCTCCGGCAGATTTGAACTTACCGTGGCGTATAAGCTGAATGTCGAGACCGAGCCTGTCGATGAGATCCTTGTAGAACATCATAGGGGATGAAAGGCCGCTTATCATAATGTCTGCATACGGATTTACAATCACCTTGTCGGCTACGGACGCCATATAGTATGACATAATGTCAACATACTGCAAATCAGCCACAATGGCCTTACCCTTGGCACGGAAGCGTGAAAGCGCCGTGCGGAACTCCTCGGCTGTAGCCAGACTCATATTGATCTGAGCGGGAGTCATATAGATATACTGGATGGAAGGGTCGTCGGCGGCCTTGTCTATAGCCTGAACGGCCTTGAACAGGGAAATGCTGCTGCTCACGTCGCTCGAAGTGCCGGTCATTCCCAGACTGAAATTGAAGGTCTCGGTTGACTGTTCGGTGACGGGGGTGGAGAAATCGATTTTGAGAATTGTGTTATTCCCTATCGCCACAGTCTCTTTCTCTCCTGCGGATAAGGAGGCGACAAGGGATCCGAGCATACCGATGCCGAGGAAAGTCAGAATAATGAAGGCGGCAATGCAGCCGAGCAGAGCGCCGAAAAAGATTTTCCAAAAAGTTTTCATATTGTCATTATCGTTGATTGTCAAGAGCAGACGCCCACCGGAGGCAGGCATACATTTTGCAAATATAACAATTATTCATTATTTTTGCGAGAGGTGAAAAAGATGGTCAGACAGATTTTTGCGATTTTTCTCATAGCCCTTTATCTATGCGGCTATGCGGAAGTCTGTGCTCATCACTGCAGCCATATGGAATGTGAATGCTTCCATTGCAAGCACTGCTACCACTTCCACTGCGACGACGGCTGCTGCAAAGCCTCCTACTCACCCGCAGCCGATCAGGACTGCGGCGACGGCAGCGTGACGCTTCCCGAACAGGCTCAGCAATTTGTGGCCGTGGCCTGCGCCGACATCCCATCATCCGCCATCCAATCCGACGTCATCAACTTCAGGATAAAGGCCCCACCACTTGCGGAAGCCGGAAACCCCATTTCATGCGTCAGGAGATTGTGACGGTCCTCTTTTTTCCGCGCCTTCGAAGGCAGCGGACAGGACTTTCGTTACACAATCAAATCTAACGCAAATGAAAAAATCAACTCTTACAATCATATCGCTGCTACTGTTCACATCGCTTTCAGCCCGGAATTTCACCGGGAAAATCTGGTATTCCAAACCGGGAGGAGCAACGGAGCCGCTACCGTTTGCACAAGTGTATTGGCTTGAACAAAAGATACTTGCAGATGCCGATGAAAATGGAGTATTCACTCTGGACATCAGTCATCCGGCCACTCTGGTAGCCACTTATGTGGGATATACCCGCGACACAGTGGTAGTGAATGAAGGAATGATGAGCGCCGATTTCTTCCTGACCGGAGAGAATGATATCGAACAGGCCGTCGTCACGGGCCGTCAGGCAGGATTGTCAAAGCTCAAGCCCATTCGGACAGAAGTCATAACGGCTGCCGGACTCTGCAAAATGGCCTGCTGCGCCCTTGCCGAAAGTTTCGAAAATTCCGCCAGCGTCACAGTCGGATATTCCGATGCCGTGACCGGCGCCCGCCAGATAAAACTTCTGGGCCTTTCCGGCACCTACACCCAGATGCTGGACGAAAACCGCCCCGTGATGCGCGGCATTGCGAGCCCGTTCGGAATGTCTTTCGTCCCCGGACAGTGGCTGGAGAGCATCCAGATAGCAAAAGGCCCTTCTTCAGTTATCAACGGCCTTGAAGCCATCACCGGGCAGATAAATATGGAACACCGCAAGCCGACGGACGAGACTCCGCTATTCATCCAACTCTACGGAAGTCTCGACAAGATGTTCGAGGCCAACGTGGCATCGGCTCTCCAGATAAATCCGAAGTGGAGCGTAATCAATATGGCCCACGTCGGGGGCTCCGTCTCCAATATGGACCACAACAAGGACGGATTCCGTGACGAACCTGAAGATTTCAAGACTCTCTTCACCACCAGATGGCTTTACTATGCCCCGAGCGGCGTCCAGGTGCGCTTCGGCGGGCGTTTCATCTACGATAACCGCCTTGGCGGACAGACCGGTTACCGTAGCCGGCTCAGTTCCTCTTCCGGCAATACCTACTGGGGTTCCGAAATCAAGAACAGGGGCGTGAACGGATATCTCAAGGTCGGAATCCCCCTCAATACTGAAAACAGTGCCAACATTGCACTCGTGGCCGATTACACCTACCACGAGATGGACGCTCTCTTCGGCCTCCAGGAGTACGGCGGCACACAGCACTCCGTCTTCGCCAATCTCATCTACCAGAACGAAATCAACGAGCGCCACAAGATTGAAGCCGGCCTGACGTCGCACTACGACAGGATAGATGAAACCGTACACGGCGCTTTCTGGAAAAAAGACCTTTTCCGCAACGAACCCGCATTCGCCGCATTCGGTGAATATACTTTCACCCTTGAGGACAAACTCACCTTCGTGGGTGGAGTGAACCTGGAATACAACTGCAACCACGGATGGCTTTTCGCACCACGAGCCAACGTCAAATACTGCGTGACGGACAATATCGTCCTGCGCGCCCTCGGCGGCCGCGGCTACAGGACAGCCGGCATCTTCACTGACAATCTCGGCATATTCTCCACCAACTACAAAGTGGTGACGGCTCCCCACCTCGATCTGCTGGAGGACGCCTGGACATTCGGAGGCAACGCCACCTTCTATCTTCCTTTCGGAGTCGGAGAGGACAACACCTACATCAGTCTGGACTATTTCCGCAACAGTTTCAACAAGCAGGTCATAGTGGATCCGGAGGTGGTGAACAACACCTACAGCATCTACAACCTCGACGGACGCTCTTTCACCAACACCTGGCAGCTGGACTTCAACGTAGAACCCGTCGAACGCTTCACCATCACCGCCACAGCCCGATATACGCAGGCCAAGGTGAATCTGCAGAATCAGGGACTGGTGGAAAGACCTATGACAAGCCGCTTCAAAGGCGTGCTGAACCTGCAGTATGCTACAGCGATGAACAGATGGACATTCGACTTCACCGCCCAACTCAACGGAGCGATGAAACTGCCGTCTTTCGCAGTCAGGCGCTGGGACAGGGACGAATCTCCGGTCTATCCGATGCTGTTTGCTCAGATTACCAGAAAATTCAGAGGCATAGACGTTTACGTCGGCGGTGAAAATCTGACGAACTTCCGCCAGAAGGATGCCATCATCGATGCGCAGTTTCCTTTCAGCCATTCGTTCAACGCCAGTTGCGTATGGGGCCCTCTGATGGGCATAAAAGTCTATGCCGGACTGCGTTACACTCTTTGGAAAATGTAATTTCAAAAAAATATCATGAAAAAATTCCTTTCTATCATTCTCGTGGCGCTGATGGCCACGGTATCTTTCGAAGCAATGGCTCAGGACAAGCAGCAAAGCAGGCAGAAGGCCAAGGCCTCCATTGAAGAAGTAACCTTCGTAACCACCATAGACTGCAAGAACTGCGTCAAGAAGGTGGAAGCCAACCTTCCGTACGAAAAGGGCATCAAGGATATGAAAGTGACCCTTTCCGACAAGACCGTATGGATCAAGTACGATGCATCCAAGACCGACAAGAAGAAACTTGCCGGAGCCATAAACAAGCTCGGTTACGAAGCCGTCGAGAAAGAGGATCCCGCACAATAGATACCCGTAGTCCGGCAATGAAGAAGTTACTCGCTTCCGTCTGCATCCCGCTGCTTCTGATTCAGTCCTCGCAAGGGCAGGAAGCACCTTCAGGTCAATGGGAAGGCAGCGCCAGTTTCGATATCGGGAGCAATTTCGTCAGGGATATGAGTTCCAGAACTTTTTCCCGCAGTTCCGGCAACGTTTCCGCCTGGGGAAAATACAGCACCGACAAATTCTCCATCAAACTGGACTTAAAGGGCCTCAATGAGTTCGCCGCTTCAACCCTCAGGGGACGGACGCTGAACGTCAAGGACCCTGCTTCTCCCGAACTGAATATCGACATAATCCAGAAGGAGAAGTCGGTTCTGGAGGAGAAAACAGGAGTGCAGATGGAATACAGGCCCGATTCACGGAACACTTTCTCATTCTCTGCCGGACAGAAGTTCGACAGGCAGTCTCCGGAACAGGCCGGCATCTCCATCACTCAGAGTTTCTCGGGAGACAATTACGAAACCCTGCGGGCTTCGTGCTCCTTCAACATCGAAGAGGTGTTGCAGAAAAGTTCGCTCTACAATGCCAAGGTCGGCTGGATTCACAGATTCGAAAAGCCGGGCAGGGAGATGGAATCCTCCGCAGGTTGGGAACTCACCCGAATCGACAAGTCCTCAACCTGGTTCATTTCACCGGTAAGCGATATCGATTTGGAAGAAGAGACGCAGAGCGGAGAGGAACCCGACCGCATATATAGAATCACTCCGGTTTCTGTCGGAAATGATTTCAGTGCATCGGTGCTCTATCGCGACAAGAACCTGTTCGGTCAGAAGAGCCTCAACCTCGAACTCGGGCTAATTTTCAAAGCAGGATTTGACAGGGACAGACTCTCAGCCGCCAACTATAAGAATGAAATGTGGGTGGACAGTCTGGAATACCGCGAAAGCTTCCGTTTCGTCTCGCTTGAGGCTGTCCCGAAGGCGAAAATGTCTTACTCTCCGGACAAATTCAGTGTAAGTCTTCAGCTGACACCGGATTTCTATGCCACCAAACTTGACAGTGAGCCGAATCTGGGCGAATTCAAATCCAGCAAGGTTGTCATCCTGCCGGACTTGAGCGCCCTATGGGCAATCTCCCCGAAGCACAACGTCGGAATCTCCTACAAGCAGAGCCTCACCCATCCGACATATCTGCAGCTCTGCTGGTTTCCGAGGACCGGCGACTATGAAAACGAACAACTGATGGGAAATCCCGACCTGAAGCCGAGCCTCAAAGGAAATGCATCTCTCTCATATACTTTCCGTTCAGGATTCTTCACCGCAAAACTGGAAGGGACATCCACGATTAATTGGGACAAAATAGAAAAGGTGTTCAACAACAAGGACGGATTCCGTGTATATACCTGGATTAACTCGGGACGCAGTTTGGACAACAGTGTAAAACTTTCGATGAGCGCCGCCGTGAAGAATTTCAAAGCCTCACTTGGAGGCTACTACAATCATTTCGCAGGATACAACAATGCCGGAAACGTGACACGAAGCTCCGACTGGGGAATGAACGCAGATGCCCTGCTCAAGGTCAGGGGAGGTTGGACATTCAGTGCCAAAGGAAGGTATCAGAGCAAAATAATACGTTCATACAGTTCCATCACCCAATATATCGGATGTGACGCCCGCGTGGACAAAGACTTCAGACGGTTCAGCATATTTATCCAAGGGAAAGACCTGTTCGATCAGACGATAGAAGTCATCACCTACTCCGAGGACCACACTTACGCCCGCATAGAGGAAAATTTCTACAACCGGAGAATCTTTTCAGCGGGAATATCCGTCAAATTCTGAAATCACTGCCGGCTCGTGACTTCGCAAACAAGAATCGCAGTGGTTTTGGAGGTGATTTTGAAATCGTCATCGATGCGACGGCCGGCCACAGCCACGATGCGCTCTGAGCCTTTTCCGTCCGTGAGGACTATCACGGCCTCCTGCTTTTTCTGTTCCACGTCGAGTTTCAGATCGATGAAGTAGTCGCTCAGAAGTTTGAAGCCCTTCATTCCGAAAGGTTTGAAACGGTCGCCTGCCTTAGGGCGGCGAATGCTCAGAGTACCCCTGATTTTGGCAGCATCCACATATTGGACTCCCTGCGGAGCATTCTTCGGATTGAAACCGGCTGGAAGCGCCATCTTCCGGACAACAAGCCCGGGCAACTGCGGCGGCTCACTTGCGGGATAAACCTTAAGGCAATTGCGGTCGCGGACAAGCGTATGGGTCGGGCTGTTGAACACCTTGCCGCTCTGTGCATCCACAGACGCCTCTATCTGAGAGAGTTGCGACTCGTTGAAGCCACACCCTTCCAGCATCCTGAAAAGCCAGTAGCTTCTGTGCCGCTCACCTCGCAGCGCTTCGATGTCGATGGAAAACATATCTCCGCTGCGCTTCAGAAGTGAAGGTTCCTTCTGGAGATACAGTTCGTCCATTATCTCCCCTATCTGTGAAAAGCGCTTCATCTCGCCTTTGATGGTGGAGAGAAAAGAAGAATTTATCATCTTCAGGTGAGGAAACACCTCATTCCTCAAACGGTTGCGGGAATAATGGCTCTCCCGGTTGGTGTAGTCCTCCCTGTATTCCACTTGGGAAGCGACTGCAAAACGTTCGATTTCCTCTCTTGTGAATCCCATAAGAGGTCTTATGATGCAGCCGTTGCTTACTTTGATTCCGGCAAGGCCGCGCAGACCTGTTCCCCTGAGCAGATTGAGAAAAAACGTCTCCACACTGTCGTTGAGATTGTGGGCGATGGCCAGATACTCAAACCCCTTCTCCTTGACCAGACTTGCGAACCAGCCGTAGCGAAGGTCCCGGGCCGCCATTTGGGTACTGATGGAAGAATCTTTAGCATAAGCACTTGTGTCATAAGACGTTGTAAAGAATTCTACACCATTGCGCCCGCACCAGGAACGGACGAGGCGCTGGTCTTCGTCGCAGTCACCCGGCCTAAGATTGAAATTGACGTGAGCCACGGAGAAAGGAATCCCGAGCGAACTCTTCAGAAACAGAGTGGCCATCGTCATCGAATCAATGCCTCCGCTGACAGCTACAAGCACTCTGCACTTTTCGCTGCGGTTGGCAGTGAGGCGGTCAAGCATTTCATCGAATTTCTCCTGCATAGCGCTACTTTGACTGACCTATCGTATAACTGAATCCGATGGTGAAAAGTTCCTTGAACTGCACTCCTGCGGCCTGATACTCCTCCTCTGTCCTTTTATTCTTCTTGTTGAGTTTCACGTTGTCGTCATATATGAGGTTGGTGAGCAGCGTGAAGGAGAAATGCTTGGAAATTTTGGCAGTTACAGTCGTATCCCAGTTGACCTTGATATTCTGCGGATTTTTCAAATAGTCCGAGAAGAGAATCAGAGAACTGTTCACCTTGAAGTTCTCCACGTCTATCCGGCCGTCTATCTTTATCTGCGCACCGAGTTCGAACCGTGCGAACTGGTCGATTGCATTACCGTACTTTTCCCTCAGCTCGGGAACTCTGACAATCACCACTTTGCCGGTCAGAGGCGCCACATTGATGGAGATACTCTTCGTCGGAGTATAGTCGATACCGAGACCGAGGCTGGTGTTGGCCGGGGCCAGGAGATCGGAAACCAGAGTCTTGTCCGTTTCGCTCTTGTATCCCTTTGCAAACTGGGAACGGAAATTGAAGACTGCCGAGATGTAGAGTTTCTCGACTGCCTTGTAGCCGAACTTGCTGTCAAGCACAAGGCGGTCATCACTTTTGCGAAAACCTGTCTCATACGACTCTATGAAGCCGTATCCTGCCTGCAGCTCACTGTTCCATATACATTTGCCCTTGGTGTAATTGGCATAAAGATCCGCCAGTGTATTGAGCGAAAGTTGACCGCTTCCACCTGCAGCCCAGTTGGTGAGGGAGAGTTGGGAAAAGCCCAGAGTGGCCACGATACCCTTTTTCCAGTGGCTCTCCGGTTTTTTTTCTTCTTTCTTCTCCTGTGCCATCAGAGACGCGCTGATCACAAAAAGCAGGAGTACGGCGGCGGTCAGTCTTTTCATATAGGAACGGTTTTTATGCAGCGTTTAGTATGCGCGGGCAAAAATCACCCTGCGGTGCGAAGGCTTGCCTGTGTAGATGCACCGGCCTTCCTCTTCACAGACGCAGGAGTCGATAGGAATGCAACGGATTGTGGCTTTCGTCTCCTCCTTTATCTTTTCTTCCGTCTCGGCCGTGCCGTCCCAGTGGCAGAGGAGGAAGCCTCCCTTCTCAATCTTCTCCTTGAACTCCTCCCAGGTATCCACCTTGAAGACATTGTCATCGCGGAACTTGAGAGCCTTGTTGTATAAATTTGCCTGAATTTCGTCCATCAAAGCCTTAACGCGGAGCGCAAGACCTTCCTGCGGCAGACTCTCCTTGGTCGAAGTGTCGCGGCGGGCAAGCTCGACGTTGCCGGATTCAAGGTCGCGAGGGCCTATCACGACGCGTACCGGGACACCCTTGAGTTCCCACTCGGCGAACTTGAACCCCGGACGGAGATTGTCGCGGTCGTCTATCTTCACCGAAAGGCCTTCCGCCTCCATCGACTTTTTGATTTGCTCCATACGGGCGACGATGGCATCGTGTTCGGCATCCGTCTTGAAGATAGGCACCATTACCACCTGAATAGGGGCGAGAGCCGGAGGAAGCACCAGTCCGTTGTTGTCGGAGTGGCTCATTATGAGCGCACCCATAAGGCGGGTTGAGACGCCCCAGGAGGTTGCCCATACATAGTCGAGCTTCCCTTCCCTGTTGGCATACTGAACGTCGAATGCCTTTGCGAAATTCTGGCCGAGGAAGTGCGACGTACCGGCCTGCAGAGCCTTGCCGTCCTGCATCATAGCCTCTATGCTGTACGTGTCGAGGGCTCCGGCGAAGCGCTCTGTCTCAGACTTGTGGCCGACAACCACCGGCATCGCCATATATTTTCTCGCAAACTCGGCATAGACGGCCACCATCCTCTGCGCCTCCTCGACTGCCTCCTCTCTCGTGGCGTGGGCGGTATGGCCCTCCTGCCACAGGAATTCGGCGGTGCGCAGGAAGAGCCTTGTCCTCATCTCCCAACGGACCACATTGGCCCACTGGTTACAGAGAATCGGAAGATCCCTCCACGACTTTATCCAGTTCTTATAGGTGTTCCAAATGATTGTTTCCGAAGTGGGGCGGACAATCAGTTCCTCTTCAAGCCTTGCATCCGGATCTACCACAACGCCTTTGCCGTCCGGAGAGACCTTCAGACGGTGGTGTGTCACCACTGCACATTCCTTTGCAAAGCCCTCCACGTGCTCCGCCTCGCGGCTGAGGAAAGATTTAGGGATGAAAAGAGGAAAATATGCATTCTGGTGGCCTGTGGCCTTGAACATTCTGTCGAGCTGTTCGTGCATCTTCTCCCATATTGCATAGCCGTACGGCTTGATGACCATACAGCCTCTGACAGCCGACTGCTCGGCCAAATCCGCCTTGACCACGAGATTGTTGTACCACTTGGAATAGTCGTCTTCCCTGTTGGTCATCTCTTTGTTTACTGCTTCTGACATTTTTATGGTATGGAAATTGATGATAATTGAATTATATTTGTTGCAAAAATACTAAAAATCTTACACAGGAGGAAAGAAAAAATGAAAACCAACACTTTATCCGCTTTACTGACAGTGGCATTGGCGATGTTGGCAAGTTCTTGCGGAACTGCAGGTTACTACACCTCCGGCATCTACAGCGACGGCATCTACTACAGGTCCTCACCGGAGACCCGTGCGCAGATAATCGCTGACAACTCTGCCAAAGCACAGACAAACCAGACAGACCTTGAAGAGGACTTCGTGGCCTCCGACGAGAGCGGCAATCTCTGGCTCGTTTCAAATAACAGGGAAGGTTATTTCGCATCCAAGCTCCACCGCTTCGACAGCCCTACATACACTTTCCCTTTCTGGGTCGGAGTCACCGGCGCAATCGTATATGACGCCTTCGGCCGCCCATACTATTGGGACAGATGGCGTTATCCATACTACAGCAGCTGGTGGTGGGATGACTACCACTACTGGCACAGCCCTTGGCATCCATACTACGGCTACGGATACCATCATCCGTACCACTACTACCATCCGACTCATCACGGCACTCCGTATCCTGACAGGGCAGGCCGCAACGTCGTCTATACTCATCGCAGCAGCGACGGGGCATACAGAACATCTGCCCGTTCAAGCGTCATTTCCTCTTCCGGAAGGAACCGCTCCTCATCCGCCAACTCCACTTCATACTACGGCAACCGCAGCAACCGCATAAGTTCTTCAGCCGTATCAAGAAGCAGCAAGGCCAGGTCAAGTTCATCAGGACGCTCAAGATCTTCATACAGCTCATCGTCCGCCAGCCGTTCCTCTGCAGGTTCTTTCAACGGAAGTTCTTCAAGCTACAACGGAAGTTCTTCAAGCAGATCGACAGGCTCTTTCAGTAGCGGCAGCAGCAGTTCCGGCGGCGGCCGCAGGAGATAACAATTAAAAAGGATTGAAAATGAAAAGGATATTTACAGTTTCGCTGTCGCTTCTGATTGCAGCGGCGGCTTTCGGGCAGGACCGCTATGACGAGTTGCTGCTCTCCACTGAACAGTACGGAGGTTCGGCACGTACGATGGCTATGGGCAACGCCTTCACGGCTCTCGGCGGTGATATGGGCTCTCTCTCCATCAACCCCGCCTCCTCAGGCGTGTTCAGATGTTCCCAGATTTCAGTCACTCCGGCGGTAGGATTCAGAAGCGCCACCTCCACCTATCTGGGAAGTGAGGTGAAAAGCTCAGCCAGCACATTCACAGTTCCCAACACCGGCTTCGTGTTTACTTTCGACACCGGCAGAATGTCAGGACTTCTGAATTTCAATTTCGGTTTGACATTGAGCCGCAAGGCCGATTTCAATACCGTCACCAGAGTTGCAGGCTCCACTTCGGGTTCATCATACGTGGCAAGCCTTGCATCCGAACTGGCCGCATCCGGAATAACTTACGACAGAATCGATATGGATGCCGGCGCAAGACCGTTCGACAACGTCTCCAGCGCATATTGGCCGCACATATTGATGTACAACGCATTTCTTATCGACCTCGACGGGGATTTTCCATCCGATGACGCGGCCTATATTCCGAACACCTACAGCAGGGACAATCTGCACCGTCTGCGCATTCCGGGCGAACTCAATCAGGACCTGTACCGAAGGACTCGCGGAGGCATAGATGAATTCTCTCTCAATTTCGGCGGCAACGTCTCCGACATACTCTATTTCGGAGTCAACGTCAATCTGGAGAGTGTCAACTACATAGTGGAAGAGAGCATGAGCGAATTTTCCTCCGAGCCGGGAAGATTCGACACCGGGTTCGACGAAGCCCTGGCCAACTACTGGAGACAGACCACCGGACTGGGCATAAACGCAAAGTTCGGTCTCATCGTCACACCTGTGACCGGACTCAGAATCGGCGCCACCTTCACAACCCCTACCGCCTACAGCCTGACAGACACGTGGGACCATACGGTCTATTCCTATTTTGACGGCAGCAATCCTCTCTATCAGGACTGGAAGCGCGAAACACCTCCGGGAGTATATGACTGGAGCACAACCTCCCCACTACGTTTCAGCATAGGTGCGGCATATGTGTTCGGCAAGGGAGGCCTTGTAAGTTTCGACTACGAAAGGGTGAACTACAGCCGCATCAGCAACGAATTCAATGCATCCAACATATTCAGGGCGGGAGCGGAAGGCCGCATCGCGGATTTCATCTCCCTGAGGGCCGGCTATGCCCACTACAGTTCGCCTGAAGAGGGCGGTTCCGCCACGAGGCTCGTCAGCGGAGGCCTTGGCTTCAACCTGAACAGCTCTTTCGGTATTGACGTAGCTTATCAGCATATGCTGCAATCAAGCGGGACATTCAGCCTGTACAACAACTACACGGACATCTACGAAGGATCCGTGACAGCACCGACAGGCACAGAGGTCCGCTCCGGCGGAAGAGTGTCGATCTCCCTCAACTGGAAGTTCTAAAGCAGGAAGGAAATGGCATTCGGGCCTTCGTTGCACAGAAGGTCCAGAACGGAAAGGTTCGGCACAAAGTCGAATCTGTCGGAGAAGACCTGATAATAGGTCTTCTCTTTTTTATACTGCTGGAGAAGCGTGACACCTCTGTGTTTCGGATGGATGGTGTCCCTGAAATCCCCATCTCCATAATCTTTCACATACTCCTGCGTGAAACAGATATCCGCCTTGAGGCCGACCAGGGAAAGCAGCAGAAGGAGAAGTTTCGTATTCAAATCGAAAAGAAAGACGGGCCGGCTGTCCAACACGGCAAAAATGTCATCCTTATAGTAGGCATAGAAAGGGGAAGAGTTGTATGCAGCATCGAAGGCGCGACGGTGTACCTGAAGCCACGGCTCTCCGTAGTCCACCTTCATATCTCTGACCGGTCTGCTGAGAGTGGTCTCCCTGACCACCGGAACGCTGAGGGAAACGGGACCCGAACCGCTGAGAATCCTGCATCTGTTGCGGTATGACTGTTTCTGGTAGAATTCACACTGTTCCACCAGCACCCTGTCGCCCGAAGCAATGGCGAAGAAATACTCTATCGGCGGAAAATACGCCGTAGACAGGACCGCCTGAGGAAAAAGGGCCATCCTATTTGACAATGCCGCGTTTGGAAGCCTGTATGAAATTAAGTATGTTCCGCTTGTAGTCTGAATCAGGGAATGCCGACTCCACTCTCCTGCAGGCGTCGCTGACATTTTCGCCCTCATCGTAGATTACGCGGTAAATCTCGCGGATTTCCTCTATTGCGGCGTTGTTGAACCCTCTGCGGCGCAGGCCGACAATATTGATACCTTCGAATGAGAAGGGATTGCGTGCGGCAATCACATATGGCGGCACATCTTTATTGACGGCAGAAGCGCCTCCGACCATTGAGTGGGCTCCGATTCGGGAGAATTGGTGGCAGAGGGCCCCTCCTCCGAGAATTGCCCAATCGTCAACGTCGGTTTCTCCGGCCACTGCGGCATAACTGGAGAAGATGCAGTTGTTGCCTACCGAACAGTCGTGGGCTATATGTACATAGGACATGATAAGGCAGTTGCTGCCCACCTTCGTCACGAATTTGCCGCTGGCAGCCGTGCCGCGGTTGATTGTGGCACACTCGCGTATGGTGGTGTTGCATCCTATTTCGACATAAGTCACCTCTCCGTTGAATTTCAAATCCTGAGGCTCGGCTCCTATCACAGCTCCGGGGAACACCTTGCAACCGTCCCCGATTCTGGCGTAGTCGAATATGGTGGCGTGCGGGCCGATATGGCAATTGTCGCCTATCTCGACATTCTCCGCAATATAGCAGAAAGGTTCAATCACTGTATTTTTGCCGATTTTGGCACCCGGATGTACGAAACTGTATTCCATTATCTTTCTTTTAAATGCCTTGCAAGAAGCAAAGCCGCTTTTGTATTAATCTTGTGACCTGGTTTATAAGCTGTTATGCGTCCTCTGACAGGAGCGCCGAGCAGTGCGAAGTCCCCTATGATGTCAAGGAGCTTGTGGCGGGCGCATTCATTGGGGAACTTGAGAGCGTCATTGTTGCAATATCCATTCGGTTCGTCTATTACAAGGGCATTGTCAAGAGCGCCTCCCTTTATCAGACCTGCTGCACGAAGCGCCTTCACCTCGCTGAGGAAGCAGAAAGTGCGGCAAGGAGCGACCTGCTCCGCGTAGTCGCCGTCTTCACTCCAGAGGGCATTCTGCACGCCGAGCACTTTGGATTTGAAATCGATGGTGACATCGAAAACGGTTTCGGAAGATGGCTCCATCACTATGCGCGAGCTTGAAAAAAGTCCTCTGCAGACCAACCGACGGGGAATCTCAATATATCTGCGCTCGGATGGCTGCTCCAGCAGACCTGCCTGAAGAAAGGCCTGCGCATAGGGAGCGGCACTGCCGTCCAGAATAGGAAGTTCTTCCGAGTCGAGAGTCACCAGAGCGTTGTCCACACCCATCGCCAGCATTGCGGAAAGAAGATGTTCTGTGGTGCGGACGGTTGCTTCTCCACTTCTTAGCAGCGTCGAGCGTCTTGTGCCGCTGACATTGGCAATGCAGGCACGGACTCTCTTCCCGCCGAGGTCTTCACGCTGAAAGACTATGCCGTGGTCCACTCCGGCGGGCATTACCGTCATTGTGACTGTTGCGCCCGTATGGAGACCCTTTCCTGTAAATGTACAGGATTTGCCGAGTGTGTGCTGTTTCGTCGTCATTTCTTTAAAGGGGAGTTCTTGAAGATGGCATAGGCCCGCATATATTGATGATAATCAAATGCGGGAGAGCCCATCACGTTGGTTCCCGGCTCTCTGATGCTCCCCAATACGCCGCTGTCAGCGGCAATTTTTGTGCCATCCGCGATGGTGAGATGTCCTGCGATACCCACCTTGCCGGCAATTACGCAGCCTTTACCCACTTTGGTGGAACCGGCGATGCCGCTCTGCGCCGCCATTACGGTGTTCTCACCGATTTCCACGTTGTGGGCCACCATACAATGGTCGTCTATCTTGACGCCGCGGCGGATGATGGTCGAGCCCATCGTGGCACGATCTACCGTGGTGCAGGCACCTATCTCCACGTCGCTTTCAATCACGACGTTGCCAAGCTGCGGTATCTTTGAATAGGAACCGTCCGGAGCGGGTGCGAATCCGAAACCGTCGGCGCCTATGACGGCATTTGCGTGTATGATGCAGTTATCGCCTATCTCACAGTCACGATATATGCGGACTCCGGGGTAGATGATGCAGTTTCTGCCCACCCTGACTTTCGCCCCTATATAGACGTTCGGATATATGTGAGTGCCCCTGCCCAGAGAGGCTGACAAAGCGATTGAATCGCTGAAACAATTGAAACGTGCGTGGAAGCGGTTGCCGCGCACTTTCGAGTTTCCAAGCGCATCGAACCACCTGAGAAGTATCGCTACGGAAGCGTATGCGTCGTCCACCTTGATCAGAGTGGCGGGAATCTCCCGTTTAGGGACGAAAGACCTGTTGACAATAAGGACGCTTGCCTTTGTCTCATATATGTAGCGTTCGTATTTCGGATTTGCAAAAAAGCAGATATTCCCCCTCTTTCCCTGTTCGATACGGGCCGGAGCGGCCACCTTTTCCTGAGGATTGCCTTCAACCTCGCCGCCGAGCAGATCCGCAATTGTCTGAACTGTGATTTCCATAATGAGGATGCAAATATAGTCATTTTAAGATGATTTTTATGGCAATTCTTGCATAATCAAGCGGAAATTCGTACATTTGCCTCCGATTTGAGGGGACAGCCGTCCCCTCTTTTTCATAAATGGACCCGCTATGATACAGAAACCACTCCTGGAAGCCGTTGTCAACGAATACCTGAAAGGCACAAAACTCTCCCTTGCGGAAATATCCGTGAGCGAGGACAACGACATAGAAGTCATTATCAGAAGAACCGACGGCGAGGGTGTGTCGATAGATGACTGCGCCGACCTCAGCCGCTACATCGAATCCAGATTCGACCGTGACAAGGAAGATTTCTCCCTCATGGTGGGCTCCGCCGGAATAGAAGAATAAATAAGTGAAACAACAATAATTCTTTACAGACAAATGGAAGGTTTGAACCTTATCAGCACATTCGCTGAATTCAAAGAGTTGAAGAACATCGACAGACCGACAATGATGAGCGTGCTGGAAGACATTTTCCGCACACAGCTCGCCAGAATGTACGGCGATGCCGACAATTTTGACATCATCATCAATATCGACAAGGGCGACTTCGAAATATGGAGGAACCGCACAGTGGTCGAGGAAGTCACCGATCCCAACAAGGAGATATCCCTCAAGGAGGTGCAGCAGATAGACGATTCCTATGAAGTGGGCGAGGAGTATCCGGAGGAGGTACAGCTCGCAAGTTTCGGACGCAGGGGTATCCTCAACCTGCGCCAGAACCTTTCAAGCCGCATTCTCGACATAGAAAAAGCCAATCTCTACAACAAATACAAGGAAAGGGTCGGCGACATAATCGTGGGTGAGGTATATCAGGCTTGGAAGAAGGAAGTTCTCGTGATGGACGAAGACGGAAACGAGCTCATACTGCCTAAAGCAGAGCAGATTTCAACCGATTTCTTCAGGAAGGGCGATACCGTGAAAGCCGTCATCATCAATGTGGAGATGCGCAACAACACCCCGATCATCACCCTGTCACGCACATCCACCCTCTTCCTCGAAAGGCTCTTCGAGCAGGAGGTTCCGGAGATATTCGACGGCCTCATCACCATCAAGAAAGTGGTGCGTATGCCGGGCGAACGTGCCAAGGTGGCTGTTGAAAGTTACGACGACCGCATCGATCCGGTAGGTGCCTGCGTCGGTGTCAAGGGTTCCCGCATCCACGGCATCGTACGCGAACTTCGAGGCGAGAACATTGACATAATCAACTGGACAACCAACACCCAGCTTCTCGTGCAGAGGGCGCTGTCCCCTGCCAAGATATCATCTATGAACATCAACGAGGCGGCTAAGGAAATCAGAGTGGAAATGCAGTCGTCCGAACTCTCCCTGGCAATCGGAAAGAGCGGAGCCAACATCCGTCTTGCAGAGGAGCTTTCCGGCTATCGCATAGACGTTTACAGGATGGATGCCGAGCAGGACGCAGATGATGAGGAAGACGTATATCTCGACGATTTCAGCGATGAAATCGAGCAGTGGGTAATCGATGCTCTCAAGGGCATCGGATGCGACACCGCAAGAAACGTCCTCGCACTTCCTGCCGAAGAGATTGTCCGCAGAGCCGATCTTGAAGAGGAGACCGTCGAGGAAGTCCTTGGCATACTCAAGGCCGAATTTGAAAATTAATCAACACTAACGGGAGGTATTTTTATGTCAGAAGGAACAATAAGAATCAACAAGGTACTCAAGGATTTCAACATTGGCATCGGCACACTCAATGAATTTCTAAAGAAAAAGGGATTCAAAGAGGAACTTACCCCTACAATGAAGATTTCCGAAGAGACATTTGAGTTGATTGCCAAACAGTTCGGCAACGATCAGCTTGTCAAGGAGCAATCCAGGAAGGTCGCAATCAAGGTGAAGGAAATCACCGAGATGGAAAGTGGAAAAACTTCAGCGGAAGATGACGAACCGGTAAGGGAGGTCATCATCAAGACCAATGTGCTGACGGAGCAGAAAAAGGTGGAAACTCCCGCACCTGCAGAACCTGCACCGAAAGCACCCGCTCCGGCAGTTCCTGCACCCGAACCTCAACCTGTGGCTGCTGCACAGCCTAAAGTTGAAACCGCGCACAAATCTGACATAAAGATTCTGGGCAAAATAAATCTGGAAAAACCCCGCAAGGAGGAGAAGAAGCCTCAACAGGAAACTCCCAAGAAGGCGGCGAATGAGCGTGAGCCCGAACGCAAACCTGAATCAGTATACTCCCCGGAACCTCAGCCGAAGAGCGAAAAGCCGGTCATCGAACACATCGAGACAAAGGTGGAGAAACTCGCCGGTCCTAAGATTGCCGGTACGATAGACCTCTCTCAATTCGAGAAGAAACCTTCGCACAGCAACAACGAGTCAGGCTCGAAGAAAGACAAGAACAAGAGGGAAAGAATCCACAAGACTCCAGGCAAGGTGGATGTCAGCGGCTCAAAGGGCAATGCAGGCGGAAACGGCGGCAACAACCGCAAGAAAGACCGGTTCAAGGCTGTCAAGGTGGAATTTGACAATGACGAGATACAGAAACAGATAAAGGAGACCTATGCCAGGATGACCGAAGGCAAGGGCAAGACCAAGACTTCGAAGCACCGCCGCGAGAAACGCGAGGAAATAGCGGAGAAGAGAATGGAGCAGGAAGAGCTTCAGGAGATGACCAGCAATGTTTTGAAGGTCACGGAGTTCGTCACGGTAAACGAACTCGCCATTCTGATGAACAACACCCCTGTCACCAAAGTCATCGAGGCCTGCATGAACCTTGGGCTGATGGTTTCCATCAACCAGAGACTCGACGCCGAGGCGCTCGTGCTCGTAGCCGAGGAGTTCGGATACAAGATAGAATTCGTGACCGCCGAAATCCAGGGTGCCATCTCTCAGGAAGAGGACAAGGAGGAGGATCTCGTCTCGCGTCCTCCTATCGTGACCGTGATGGGCCACGTGGATCACGGCAAGACTTCCCTCCTCGACTATATCAGAAAGACAAACGTGATTGCAGGTGAAGCGGGCGGTATCACACAGCACATCGGTGCATACAGCGTCAAACTTGCAGACGGGCGCCGCGTGACATTCCTCGACACCCCGGGACACGAAGCCTTCACGGCTATGCGTGCCCGCGGAGCGAAAGTTACCGACCTTGCCATAATCATAGTGGCGGCGGATGACGCGATAATGCCGCAAACTATTGAAGCCATCAACCACGCCCAAGCCGCAGGCGTCCCTATGATATTTGCAATCAATAAGATAGATAAGCCGGGGGCTAATCCTGAAAAAATCAAGGAGCAATTGGCGAATATGAATATCCTCGTGGAGGACTGGGGAGGCAAATACCAGTGTCAGGAGATATCGGCAAAGAAAGGCATCAACGTGGAGGCCCTTCTCGACAAGGTTCTGCTCGAAGCCGACATTCTTGACTTGAAGGCGAACCCGGACAAACTCGCAGTTGGCAACATCATCGAATCTTCGCTCGACAAGGGTCGCGGCTATCTCGCCACCGTACTCGTACAGAGCGGAACTCTCCACGTGGGGGACCCTATCGTGGCAGGCTGCTATGCAGGGCGCGTCAAAGCAATGTTCAATGAGCGCGGGCAGAAACTCAAGGAAGCCGGCCCGTCCACTCCGGTATCGGTGCTCGGCCTTTCAGGCGCACCTACCGCCGGTGACACTCTCAACGCTATGGAAGATGAGAAGGAAGCGCGCGAAATCGCCAACAAGCGTGAACAGCTGATCCGCATCCAGGGCATCAAGACTCAGACTCACATCACTCTTGAAGAGATAGGCCGCCGCATCGCCCTGGGTAACTTCCAGGAACTCAACATCATCGTCAAGGCCGACGTGGACGGTTCCATCGAAGCCCTGTCGGACTCGCTCATCAAACTTTCCACCGAAGAGATTCACGTCAATGTCATCCACAAGGCCGTGGGTGCCATTTCAGAATCGGACGTTCTGCTTGCTGTCGCATCCAACGCAATCATCATAGGTTTTCAGGTGCGTCCTATGCCGAGCGCACGCAAACTGGCCGAGAAAGAGCAAATTGAAATCCGCCTCTACTCCGTCATCTACGATGCCATCGAGGAGGTCAAAAGCGGTATTGAAGGCATGCTCGCTCCTGAGCAGAAAGAAGAAGTCACCGCAAATGCGGAAGTTCTCGAAACTTTCAGAATATCGAAAGTCGGAACGGTTGCCGGCTGTATGGTCAGGGAAGGCAAGCTCACAAGAAGCGCGAAAGTCCGCGTAATCCGCGACGGTATAGTGGTTTACACAGGCTCACTCGCATCTCTCAAGAGGATGAAGGACGACGTGAAGGAAGTCGCTTCAGGATTCGACTGCGGCCTCGGAGTGGAAGGATTCAACGACATCAAGGTGGGAGATCAGATAGAGGCTTACCAGATTGTCGAAATCAAGAGAAAACTGTAAGATATGGACACGCTTCAGGCAATTTCTCCGATTGACGGGCGCTACAGGGCCAAAACAGAATGCCTTTCGGACTACTTTTCCGAAGGCGCTCTCATACGTTATCGGGTAAAGATTGAAGTGGAGTATTTCATAGCGCTTTGCGAAATCCCTCTTCCTCAACTCAAGGGTGTGGACGATTCGGTATTCCCCCACCTGCGCAGGATATACAACGATTTCGAGATGGAAGACGCCGAGCGCATCAAGGACATCGAACTCACGACGAACCACGACGTAAAGGCCGTGGAATACTGGCTCAGGCGCAAGTTCACGCAACTCGGTCTCGAACGTTACGTGGATTTCATCCATTTCGGCCTCACAAGTCAGGATATAAACAATACCGCCATCCCGAACGCTCTGATGGACGCTGTCAGTGACGTTTATATTCCTCAGTTGGAAAAACTTCTGAATATTCTTGAGGAAAAGGCCAATCTTTGGAAGGAGGTGCCTATGCTCTCCCATACACACGGGCAGCCCGCAAGCCCCACCCGCGTAGGCAAGGAACTCGGCGTCTTCATCTCCAGAATCAGAGAACAGTACGATTCCCTTCGCCGCTGCAGATTCCCTGCAAAGTTCGGAGGCGCCGTAGGCAATCTCAATGCACACAAGGTCGCTTATCCGGACTTGGACTGGAACGACTTTGCGGTGAATTTCGTGGAAGACCGCCTGGGGCTCAAGCGCTCATACCCTACCACCCAGATAGACCACTATGACGGCCTTGCAGCAATCTTCGACAACCTCAGGCGCATCAACACCATTCTCATAGATTTCAGCCGCGACATCTGGACCTACATCTCAATGGAATACTTCGGCCAGCGAATCAAGGCAGGGGAAGTGGGCAGCAGCACAATGCCGCACAAAGTCAATCCCATCGACTTTGAAAATGCGGAAGGCAATCTTGCCCTGGCAAACGCCCTGCTGGGATTCTTCTCCGAGAAACTGCCCGTTTCACGCCTTCAGCGCGACCTTACGGACTCCACGGTTCTGCGAAACATAGGAGTTCCCCTCGCTCACAGTCTGGTGGCATTTCTCTCCCTTGAAAAGGGAATGGACAAGTTGATTCTCAATGAAGAGCGAATCTTCGCGGACCTGGACGGCAACTGGGCTGTCGTGGCGGAAGGCATACAGACCGTTCTCCGCAGGGAGGGTTATCCTAATCCGTACGAGACGCTTAAAGAACTGACGCGTACAGGTCACCGCATATCGCGGCAGATGATAGAGGGTTTCATCGACTCTCTGGACATCGACGACTTTGTCAAGGACGAACTCCGAAGCATCACACCCCGCAATTACACCGGAATATAATACTTCTTGTTTCAGAGTATTTCCTGAAGGCCCTGAAGCCTGGTGCCGTTGGAACCTTTTACCAGAATCGTGCAGCCGTCAAGCGGATTCCCCGCAAGAAATTCCTTCAACTGGTCAGACGTGGCGAAGCACTTCGCCCCATTTTTCGACCGGGACTGCCTGAGGGCATTGTCGAACTCTCCGCCCACAAGATACACGGTATCAGTAATGGACAGGGCCTTCTTGAGCACCGCTTTATGCTCTGCTTCAGAGTCAGGGCCCAATTCAAGCATATCGCCGAGTATCAGAACTTTGTCAGGGTAATCGAGGGACGCGAAATTATCCAGGGACGCAGCCATACTGGTAGGATTCGCGTTATATGCGTCCATTATGACCTTGTTGCGGCCCGTTTCGATGAACTGTGACCGGTTGTTGGAAGGTTTGTACGCCTCTATTGCCCGGATTGCGTCTGCCTGGTGCACGTCGAAATGCTTTCCGACGCACAATGCAGCAAGGACATTATCCGCATTGTAGTTGCCGACCAGTTTCGTACTGATCGACCTTTCTCCACGATCCGTGCTGATATTGAGTGTCAGGAAAGGATTCTCAAATGAGAACGGCGATATGACCACCTGTTGCAGCTGCACGCCGTAAGGCCGGAGAATCAGGCCCTTCCTGTATCCCACCATCTCCTGAAGATGCTGATTGTCGGCATTGTAGAATACAGCTCCTCCTTTCTGGCGAAGATAGTCGTAAAGTTCGCCTTTTGTCTTTTTCACTCCTTCGAAAGAGCCGAAACCCTGAAGATGAGCCTTGCCCACATTAGTTATCAGTCCGCAAGTCGGCTGGGCTATTTCCACAAGGGAGGCAATCTCGCCCGGAGCGCTTGCTCCCATCTCGACGACGGCAATCTCCGTCTCCCTGTCTATTCTGAGCAGGGTAAGAGGCACTCCGATATGGTTGTTGAAATTGCCCTGTGTAGCGACAATCCTGTATTTGGAGGCAAGAACTGCAGAAATCAACTCCTTGGTGGTTGTCTTGCCGTTTGTGCCGGTTATGCCGACAACCGGAATGTCGAACTGTCTGCGATGATGCTTAGCCAGTGTCTGAAGTGTCTTGAGAGAGTTCTCCACAAGGATACATTTGCGTCCCTTGTAATGTTCCGCTTCAAGAGACACCCTATCCACGACTGCATATCTGGCGCCGTCCTTGAGAGCCTGAACGGCGAAATCGTTGCCGTCGAAATTTTCCCCCTTCAGGGCGAAGAACATACAACCTTCCGTTATCTTGCGACTGTCTGTGCAGATGCCTGTACATTTCCTGTACAGCTCATACAATTTTTCTATCTCTATCATAATCTATTTTCTTCCGGTACTTCCGAATCCGCCCTCTCCGCGGGTGCTTTCCTCCAGCTGCTCAACTTTTTCCCACTGAACCTGCTCATAGCGGGCCACCACCATCTGCGCAATGCGCTCTCCCGGGTTGACGGTGAAAGGTTCTTTTGAAAGATTTACCAGAAGCACCTTTATCTCGCCGCGGTAGTCCGCGTCTATCGTGCCCGGGCTGTTCGTAATGCTGATGCCATACTTCGCCGCAAGTCCGCTGCGCGGCCTTATCTGAGCTTCATAGCCTTCCGGCAATTCGATGAAAATGCCGGTTGGGACCATTGCGCGTTCGAGGGAGCCGAGAACTACCGGTTCTTTTATATCGGCTTTAAGGTCCATTCCTGCGGAACTGGAAGTGGCATACTCCGGGTCCGGCCAGGCGGATTTATTGACAATCTTTACTTTCATATCGTTTGATTTTTCTTTCACGGTATATTATGCCGCCACCTATGCCCACTACAAAGACGGAGAGGATGACAACTCTTATGACGAGATCCAGCCAGAAAGGAATGCCCGTCTCAGGGAGCATGGAGCCAAGCACATACAGAGCGAACCCCGTGACGATTGTCGGGATTATGATATACCAGTTGTAGGGTATCCTGTAGTATTTGTTGCCGAGCAGAACGCTTATCAGAAGCATCACGGCATAGCTGGCCAGGTGGCCCCAGGCGGCTGCGTGATATGAATAGACAGGCATCCAGATGACGTTTATCACTATGGTGACGGCCAGCCCGGCAAGAGTTATCCAGATGGCATAGCCGGTCTTGCCCGAAAGTTTGTACCACATATTCACGTTGAACAGCATTCCGAGGAAGACGTATGCCATAAGCATTATCGGGGCGATGGAAAGGCCCTGACGGAAGTCACGTCCCAGAATCAGGCCTATCTGGTCCATAAATAGCATTATGCACAGGAAGCCGAACATACAGAAAGCCACGAAATAATTCATCACCTTGGCATACAGTTCCCTGCTGCCTTTTTCTCTGGCCCGCTGGAAGAAGAACGGCTCTGCCGCGTAGCGGAACATCTGGATGAAGAGCTGCATTATGACAGCTATCTTCACGCCGGCCTGATATACACCCAAATCCGATCTCCACATAGCTGCGTCTGCATTGAGGAAGCGCATCAACACCCTGTCGAGGAAGTCGTTGAGAACTCCCGGAAGCCCCGCCACCATAAGCGGCAGAGAATATGCAAGCAACCTGCCGATCAGTTTCCTGTCAAATCTGATGGAAAGTCTGAGAATATCCGGAAGGAGGAGCACAAGGCTCAGGAGGCAACTGACGAAAATCGCAAAGATGGCGTATGTGTAGTCAGGAGTCGGGCTTACGAACCCCAGGAGCCAGTGGTCCGGGTTTGCGACAAACCGTGAGGGCATTGCCAGATAGAGCAGAAGGTTGGCACCCACTTCGGTCAGAATCTTCAGAGTCTTTATGACGGCAAACCGGACAGCCTTGTGCTCGTGCCGGAGTTTTGCGAAAATTATCGCCAAAGGGCAATCCAAAGCCAGAATGGCTGCCACATATATTATCACGTTGCCTCGGCCCTCATATCCGAGCGAGAGGGCTATATCTCCGCTGAACAGGGCGCAGCATCCGAAAAACAACAGGCAGAGGCCCGTCACCGTCAGGAATGCGTTGGAGAAGACACTTTTGGGATTGGCTCCATCCCTGCTGGCGTATCGGAAACAGCCCGTCTCAAGCCCCAGGACAAGGACCACCTGAAGCATGGCGATATAGGACATGAATTCGGTGACGACACCGTAGTCGGAGGTTGCCAGAACTCTCGTGTAGAGCGGAACCAGCAGGAAATTTACAATGCGGGCCAGAATCGTGCTGAGTCCGTATATGGCCGTTTCGCCTGCAAGCTGTTTTAGAGGATTCGCCATATAAAATGCAATGACAAGCAAAATTAACAATTTTATTCGTAATTTTGGACATTAAAATCCACATATTATGAGATTGGGAATCGCATATTTAATCATTGCTGCGGCAGTTGTCGTCACGGGGTGCAGAAACACTCCGAAGGACCCGCAGGAGCCTGCAGCTGAACAAGACACTACAATGACAACAACATCACAGGACACTCTCAAGGTTGACCCTTGGAGCTGCATCGGCCAGGAGCCGCAGATCAAGATTGCCACTACGGCAGGAGACATAACCGTGAAGCTCTACAGCGACACTCCTCTCCACAGGGACAATTTCGTAAAACTTGCAAAGAGCGGGTTCTACAATGGAATCCTTTTCCACCGCGTCATCAAGGAATTTATGATTCAAGTGGGAGACCCGAACACCAAAGATCCGTCAAAAGCCTCACAAATAGGAATGGGCGGCCCGGGCTACACCATCCCGGCAGAAATTGTAGAGGGAAAGACTCATAAGAAAGGTGCGCTCGCTGCAGCACGGCGCGGCGACCAGGTCAATCCGGCGAAGGAATCTTCAGGCTCCCAGTTCTACATCGTTCACAATGCTGCGAACTGCAGCCATCTCGATGGAGAATACACCATCTTCGGAGAAGTGGTGGAAGGGCTGGAAGTGGTCGACAAAATCGCATCCGTGCCAGTCGGGCCGAGGGATTTCCCTACCGAGCCTGTCAGCATCACAGCAGTCTCGCCGGTTACCGTCCAATAGTTTGGCACGGGCTTTGCATAAACCTTTAACAGAATCATAAAAGAAGAATATAAATCATACTATACTTCTTCATAGGTTAAGTTTTAGGTTAAAGACAAGAGGGATGGCCAAAAAGCCATCCCTTATTGTTTTTGCCCCGCCCCGCTTCTACGCAGGACTCCGCGCAATAATTCATTCGCGAACGTTCGTCCAGACGGATGACTTTTTGCCAATCCGGGAGGAAAGTTACTGTTTCCACCGTGGAGGAAGTCTCACCGCTGGCTGCAGGGCGGAGAAGATTCCACTCCGGCCGCAGGCAAGCCCCTTCCGGGGAAATGCGCCCGGAAGCGGAACTTCTCCCGCTTGGATTTTGCGCAATAATTCATCCGTCCAGACGAATGAATTATTTGCAGAATGGGTTGACATTGCGGTAAGGACAGCCTCAGCCGCAGACAGCAAGTTATTTGCGGAGCAAATGACGCAGATGGCGAGAATGGACGCTGTTCGGCCACAAGTCAACCCATTCATATTCACTCGTCCAGACGGATGAATGAATCGTATCGCTCTGTCCCGGACTGCCATTACGAGAACAAAATACAGCCAAAGCGTTCTTCTGCGATTGAAATTTCGTCGTAAGAAGAACGCTGGCGGCTGTTTTCGTTCTTCTGACAGTGGGATACCGAAAAAATGGTTATCTTTGTAAGGTATGTTCCGTTTTGAAAAAGGTTGCAGACTCTCCGGTACAGCAGTTCCCGTTTTTTCCCTCAGGTCCGAAGGGAGCGAGGGAATCGGCGACTTCGCCGACCTTCCGCTCATGGCGCGTTGGGCTGCGGCAACCTCTCAGCACGTCATCCAGATTCTTCCGGTCAATGATACCATCCTCACAAGGGGCTGGGCCGATTCTTATCCATACTCTTCGGTCTCAATCTTTGCCCTCAATCCTGTCTATCTGAGAATCGGCAAAGTCGGCACGTTGAAGGACGCCTCCCTCCTGGCCGGATTCGAGCAGGAAAGAAAACGTCTCAACGCTCTGCCTGAAATTGATTTTCCGAAGGTGGTGGCCCTCAAGAGCGCCTGGGCCCGCGCACTGTTTGCACAGGAAGGAGCGGAAGTCTGCCGAAGCGCGGATTTCCACCGTTTCGAGCAATCCTGTACGCCCTGGCTGGATGCCTATGCCGCTTTCTGCGTCAGTCGCGACAAAGGCCTGATGCCCTCCGAATATTACAAATACCTTCAGTTCCAACTGGATCGCCAGCTCCGTCAGGCCCACGAAGAGGCCGGAGCTCTGGGTGTGGCACTCAAAGGAGATATCCCTATAGGCATTGCGCCGGAAAGCGTGGAAGCGAAGGAAGAGCCACATTATTTCAATCTCGATATGCAGGCGGGCGCTCCGCCGGATCAGTTCACCGGCGAAGGCCAGAACTGGGGATTCCCCACATACAATTGGGACAGGATGGCGCAGGACGGCTATTCCTGGTGGAAACGCCGTTTCAGCAAGATGCAGGACTATTTCGATGCCTACCGCATAGACCACGTCCTGGGCTTCTTCCGGATATGGGAGATTCCTCTGCCGGAAAAATCGGGCCGCCTCGGTCATTTCTCCCCCGCGCTTCCGTATTCCAGTGAAGAACTCGCCTCAGTTCTGCCGCAGAGCCTTGTCAGTGCCCTTTTCCTGGAGGACCCCCGAAAGAAAGGATACTTCCATCCGCGCATAGACGCCTTCGAAACAGCCGAAGGAAAAGCACTTGAGGGCAGTGCCAGAGAAGATTTCATCCGCCTGTATGACGACTTTTTTTACAGACGTCACGATTCTTTGTGGCGCGAAGAGGCTCTTCGCAAACTTCCTGTTTTGAAAGGATGCACCGGGATGCTCGCCTGCGCCGAAGATCTCGGAACGGTGCCCTCGTGCGTGCCGCAGGTTCTCGAAGAACTCGGCATTCTGGCCCTGAGAGTAATGCGGTGGTCTGAAGATTTTCCTTATCTTTGTGTGAGCACTACGAGTACCCACGACACCCTGCCGCTTCGAGGTTGGTGGGCATCGCAGCACGGAGGTGAGGACCCGTCTCCGGAAATCTGCCGCGGATTTCTGGCCGAGTGCCTCGCCACGAAGGCTATGCTTTCCATAATACCTCTGCAGGACTGGTTTTCCATCGAGCCTGCCTTCAGGGTAGAGGACCTGGACGCCGAACGCATCAACGACCCTGCCGACCCTTACAACAAGTGGCGCTACCGTATGCCAGTTACGCTGGAGGAATTGATTGAACATAAAGAATTTACAAAAACTATAGCAAATTTGTTAAAAAATGGCAACAGGCTCAAATGAAACAAAAAAGAAGAAAGGCATAGCCCTTCATTGGCGAATTCTCATCGGTATCGGACTCGGCATCATTGCCGGAATCCTGCTCAACAAAATCGCCCCGTACGAAGAGTGGTCCAAATACATCAAATGGGCCGGTGACATTTTCCTCAGAGGTTTGAGGATGATAGTCATACCTCTGGTCTTCACCTCCATAGCCCTCGGCGTGGCCGGAATGGGCAATTCGGCGGCTCTCGGCCGCATCGCAGGCAAGACGATAGGCTACTACATCTGCACCACGGCCATCGCCGCCACCATCGGACTTATCCTGGTCAATCTGATAAAGCCGGGTGTCGGTGCACCTCTTAATCTCTCTGAAACTGTGACAGATCTGGGCGCAGCCAGTGGCGACGTATCCTTCATAGACCAGATTGTCGCCATAGTTCCTTCCAATATTTTCGAGAGTATGGCGAAAGGGGACCTTCTTCCAATCATCTTCTTCGCAGTCATCTTCGGCTTCTTTATGAACAAGGTAGATCAGAAGTACAGCGGCACGCTGCAGACGCTGTTCACTTCCATCTATGAAGTGATTATGAAAATCACCTTCTTCATCATCACTCTCGCTCCATACGGCGTGTTTGCAATCGTCACGACTGTCGTGGGCAAACAGTCCGGTGACACTCAGGCTCTGCTCAGTATGGCCGGAAGTCTCGGAGTGTTCGTGTTGGTGGTCTGGTCCGGACTCATCATTCAGGGTGTAATAGTTCTGCCTCTGCTTGTGCGGCTGCTGGGCAAGGTAAATCCTTGGAGACACATCTCAAAGATGTCCACAGCCCTGCTGACGGCATTCTCCACTTGTTCTTCCGGTGCAGCCCTGCCTATCAATATACGTGATTCGCAGGAGAAGTGCGGCATTTCAGGCAAAATTGCAAGTTTCGTTCTGCCGCTGGGAAGCACCATCAATATGAACGGCACAGCACTCTATGAGTGTGTGACTGCCATCTTCATTGCTCAGGCATACGGCATTGACCTCAGCATCGCTCAGCAGATAATGATTGTATTCACCGCTCTGCTCGCCGCAATCGGCACAGCCGGCATCCCTATGGCCGGAATGGTGATGTTGACAATCGTGCTGTCAGCTGTCGGACTGCCTCTCGAAGGCATCGGCCTCGTGCTTGCAGTCGAACAGCTCTGCGATATGCCTCGCACCTGCATCAACACCTACGGAGATTCCTGCGGTGCTGTGATTATCGCCCGAAGCGAAGGAGAAAAACTCTCCATATAAGTTTCCGTGTACGCGTAACATTTGCCGGACACGGTTTGGTAGTCAAAGCGTGGCCGGGAGGAAAGATACTGTTTCTCCCACTTCCCGGAATACGAATCCAAGGCGGGAGAAGTTCCGCTTCCGGACGCATTTCCCCGGAAGGGGCTTGCCTGCGGCCGGAGTGGAATCTTCTCCGCCTTGCAGCCTGCGGCGAGACTTC
>JAGHST010000026.1 GCA_018065695.1 Candidatus Cacconaster caballi
CGCCATCTGCGTCATTTGCTCCGCAAATAACTTGCTGTCTGCGGCTGAGGCTGTCCTTACCGCAATGTCAACCCATTCTGCAAATAATTCATTCGTATGCGCGGATGAATCAAAGTTGTCACTTACGGCTTGGGTGGTTTCAGCCTTTAGGAGAACGGTTTCCCCATAATTTGTTCTTGAGAGAACACTTTTGATGTCACCGAAGAACGCTTTTGCCGGTTTTTGTTCTTGCCGCCGACGAATTTGTGGACCTTCTGGCGCAGCCGGATTTGTACACCCGCGTGTGTTCAACTTCGTTCGTGTGCGCGGATGAATACAACAGACATGGTTAGGCTTTCGGAGGGCTGGGGATTCTTCGTATCTTTGTCTATGCTCGATAGGGGAGCATCATCATTGAAATGTCCCTTCCATAGCATTCTATGCAATGTGGTGCAAAAAAGTTGGTGGTGCAACGGTGGTGCAAATAGAAAAAGAAAAATCGCTAACTAACTGATTTTTCGTTAATTAGCGATTTTTTAATGTGACTCCCACGGGATTCAAACCCATAACCTCTTGATCCGTAGTCAAGTGCTCTATTCAGTTGAGCTAGGGAGCCGGGAAGCGGAAGCCTATTCGGCTGCTGCTGTGAATTTCTTCTCTTTGATGCGGGCTTTCTTTCCTGTCAGGCCGCGGAGGTAGAAGATACGTGCGCGACGCACTTTACCGACCTTGTTGACTTCGATGGAGTCAATGAACGGGGACTGGAAAGGGAAGATACGCTCTACGCCGACACCATTGGACATCTTGCGTACAGTGAAGGTCTTTGAAATGCCGGCACCGCGCTTCTGGATAACGATACCGCGGAATTTCTGGAGACGCTCCTTGTTTTCTTCCTTGATTTTGTAGGTAACGGTGATTGTATCACCTGCCTTGAACTCTGGGAAATTCTTGTTTTCCTGTGCCATTGCATCGATGGCAACTTTCATCAAATCCATAGTATAATTTTTAATTCAAGCGCAACGTTGCCGGATTTCTTCTGATCACTTTCGCAAGAGGTTGCTTTATTTTTGGGACTGCAAAAGTACTAATTATTTTAATATCTGCAACTTTTTTTCAGATTTTTATTCGAATTTGAGTTCTCCGAAGTATTCCGGTGCGTGAAATTGTGGTTTTGGCGTGCCGATAGGATTCCAGGAGAGGTAGTGGGGGATGGCGGTGTTGTCTCCGCATTTGTAGAAATTGGCCCTGATGCTGCGGCCGCTGAAATCCTTCAGGTTCTTGTCGGCCTGCCTGAACACCTCTTTAGGTATGGCTACTGTCATTGTCCATTCGGTAGGGGTGCTGATTTCCACTGCCGAGGTGCCGAGTGTGGAACGGCGGCGCACCATATCTATGATTCCGTCGTTGCGGTGGCGGTCCTGCCTGGTAGGGCCCCAGTGGAAAATGCCGTGACCTATGCAGTTGAGTTCGAGGTTATAGTACGAAGGGTCGGTATCTGACGGAATGCAGAAGAACTCGACGCAGTCGTCGGTGTAGGGACGTGAGTCCCTGTCATAGTCATAGACGGCTCTCACGCAGTCCTGACGCACTTTGTACTGGATGTATATTTCCGATTCGGAGTGCATTATCCTGAAACTTGCTTCAGGCTTGTAGGTGTGCGAATCCCAATTGATCTTGTCAATTGCATTCCATTGAATGTTTTCAGTGTCAAATTTGGAATCGATCTCTTCGAAAGACGGAGCTGAAGAGCCGAACATCACCTTTGCTACAATTATTGTCATTGCGATAAATTTCATATGACAAAAGTATTAATTTTCCTTGATTTATTCCATATTTTTCTTAACTTTGTATGATATAGGAAAATTCAATTCATAATTTACATATCAAAAACTATCTATGACAAAAAGAGTTTATCGTTTTGGAGGCAAGAATGCCGAAGGTAACGGCCAGATGAGAAACCTCCTTGGTGGTAAAGGTGCAAACCTTGCCGAGATGTGCCTTCTCGGAATCCCTGTTCCGGCAGGTTTTACAATCACTACAGAATGCTGCACGGAGTATTATGCTCTCGGTGGCGGTTATACCGACGAACTGAAGAAAGACGTGGCAGCCGCTCTTGCGGAGACTGAGAAGATAATGGGCAAGAAGTTCGGAGATCCGAAGAACCCTCTTCTCGTGAGCTGCCGTTCAGGTGCCCGCAGCTCCATGCCGGGTATGATGGATACCATTCTCAATATAGGCTTGTGCTCCGCCACAATTCCGGGAATGATTGAGAAGACCAAGAATCCACGTTTCGTATATGACGCATACCGTCGTCTTATTATGATGTATTCGGACGTCGTAATGGAGAAGGCTGAAGGAATAGAGCCGGCAGACGGCCAGGCCATCCGCCAGCAGCTCGACAAGATGATGGAAGACCTCAAGGAAGCAAAAGGCTACAAGTCAGATACTGAAATTACAGCCGAAGAGCTCAAAGAACTTGCAGAACGCTTCAAGGCACGCATCAAGGAAGTTCTCGGCGTAGAGTTCCCTGATACCGCCGAGGCGCAGCTCTGGGGTTCAATCGGCGGCGTATTCAAGTCCTGGAACGGCAAGCGCGCCATCAAGTACCGCCAGATAGAAGGCATTCCTGACGACTGGGGCACTGCAGTCAACGTACAGTCCATGGTATTCGGCAATATGGGAGACACCTCTGCAACAGGTGTAGCGTTCAGCCGCAACCCTGCAAACGGAGACAACAAGTTCTACGGCGAATGGCTCATCAATGCCCAGGGAGAAGACGTTGTTGCCGGAATCCGCACACCTAACCCTCTGAACAACGCCACAAAGAGCCCTCAGAACAAGCATCTCGCATCTCTCGAAGATGCAATGCCCGACGTTTACAAGGAACTCGACGATATCCGCCTGCACCTTGAAAAGCACTTCAACGATATGCAGGACATCGAGTTCACAATCCAGGAAGGCAAACTCTGGATGCTCCAGTGCCGTATTGGCAAACGCACAGGTCTCGCTGCCTTGAATATGGCCATGGATATGCTCGAAGAGAAGATGATAGACGAGAAGACAGCCGTGATGAGAGTTTCTCCTTCGCAGCTTGATGAGATTCTCCACCCGATTCTTGACCCGGCTTCCGAAAAGAATGCACAGGTGGTGGCCCACGGTCTGCCTGCATCTCCGGGCGGAGCTGTCGGCAAGATTGTCTTCACCAACGCAGATGCAGTCAAGGCTGCTGCAAACAAAGAGAAAGTCATCCTCGTCAGGGAAGAGACCTCTCCTGAAGACGTCGAAGGCATGCGCGCAGCTGCCGGCATTCTCACCCAGAAGGGCGGTATGACCTCCCACGCAGCCCTCGTGGCGCGCGGTTGGGGCAAGTGCTGTATCGTAGGATGTGAGGATATGAAGATCAATCTCGAAAAGAAAGAAGTCAGCTTCAAGGGTTCCGACAAGGTTTACCACGAAGGCGACATCTTCTCGCTCAATGCTGCGAAAGGTGCTGTATATGACACTCCTATAGATACTATGGATGCCAGCGACAATCCTCGTTTCCAGAAGTTTATGGCCATCTCCGACAAGTTCCGCACGATGGGCGTCTTCACGAATGCGGATAACCCTGATGACACTGCGAAGGCTCTCAGCTTCGGAGCGGAAGGCATCGGACTGTTCCGCATCGAGCATATGTTCTATGGAAAGAACTCTGAGACTCCTCTGAGCAAGCTCCGCAAGATGATTCTCTCCAAGACCGATGAAGAGCGCCGCGCCGCTCTTGCCGAACTCGAACCTTATATGAGAGCGTCTGTAAAGGGCACAATGAAGGTTATGAACGGCAAGCCTGTAACTTTCCGTCTTCTCGACCCGCCTTTGCACGAGTTTGTCCCTAAGGGAGAAGCAAAACGCCACGAATTGGCTGAAGACCTCGGCATAGACGAGAATGAAATCGAAAAGAGAGGTGAGGCTCTTCACGAGGTCAACCCTATGATGGGCCATCGCGGTGTGCGTCTGCACGTCAGCTACCCTATGATTGCCGAAACTCAGTATCGCGCAATCTTCACGGCTGCCATCGAGCTCAAGAAGGAAGGTTTGGACCCTCGTCCGGAAATTATGATTCCGGTCACCATTTCAGAACGCGAACTCCGTTTCCAGAAGGCAATATGCGAGAAGGTCAAGGCCGAAGTTGAAGCGAAACTCAACGAGCATATCAGCTACAAGTTCGGTACAATGATTGAAATCCCACGTGCAGCCATCACTTCTGACCGTATGGCCCGCACTGCGGAGTTCTTCAGCTATGGTACTAACGACCTCACTCAGATGACATTCGGCTTCAGCCGCGACGACGTCAGCACATTCATGGGTGAATATCTCGGCAATAAGATTCTCGATGCCGATCCGTTCAAGACTCTGGACGTCAAGGCAGTGGGACACCTTCTCAATTACTCTGTAAGAAAAGGCCGCGAGACCCGTCCTGAACTCAAGTGCGGAATCTGCGGTGAACACGGTGGCGATCCTGCATCCGTCAAGTTCTGCTACAGCATAGGACTCAACTACGTTTCCTGCTCACCTTTCCGTGTTCCAATCGCAAGACTCGCTGCAGCTCAAGCCGCAATCGAGGCAGGCAATGAAAAGAAATAACCTGCTCGTAGCTCTGAAGGGCTTCTTTATGGGCGCTGCAAACGTTGTCCCCGGAGTTTCCGGGGGCACGGTTGCGCTCATTACCGGCATTTATTCGGAAATCATAGAGTCTCTCAACAGTCTGATGGTCCCCCGGACCTGGAAGATTCTGTTCAAAGGCGGATTCAGAGAATTCTGGCGGGAAATTCACGGCGGTTTCCTGCTTTCTTTGTTGATAGGAGTGATTGTCAGCATATTCTCCCTCGCAAAACTGATGGAATACACACTGGCACATCATCCGATTCAGACCTGGGCATTCTTCTTCGGTCTTATCATCGCTTCTGCGGCCATAATGTTCCGCGACATTAAAGGCTGGGGAATAGGGGAGATAATATGGACTATAATAGGTATTGCACTTGGCATTGCAGTCTGCACACTGACTCCTACAGAGACTCCGGACAGCTGGTGGTTCATATTCCTTTGCGGAGCAATCGCAATCTGCACGATGATTCTCCCGGGCATATCGGGCAGTTTCATACTGGTGATATTAAGCAAGTATGACTATATAATGTCCGCCATCTCATCCGTTGACGTGCCTGTGCTGCTGGTATTCGGAGCGGGCTGCCTGATAGGTATTCTGGCTTTTTCAAAATTCCTGCACTGGCTTTTGGGAAGATATGAGAAGCAGACGATGATTGTCCTTCTCGGCTTCGTGCTCGGTTCTCTCATAAAGGTGTGGCCGTGGTCCAACATGGGTGCCATTGCTGAATCACAAGGTATTGATGCGGCCATTCCGGAGAATCTTGCCTCCATAGATCCTATGGTGGGAGGGGCGATACTCTGGTGCCTTATCGGCATAGCCCTTGTCGCCTGTATAGAGATTGCCGGCAAGAAAGTTGGTGAAAAACAAAAAAATTAATACATTTGCACCCTCATTTCGAGGGATTGGTCTGGTAGCTCAGCTGGATAGAGCAACAGCCTTCTAAGCTGTGGGTCTTGGGTTCGAATCCCAACCAGATCACAGGATAGTGAAAAGGTGCGTCAAGCGCCATTTTCTGACAAAATGGCAGAAAACTGCCATTGGCTTGCAAGTTGATATCTCCTTTTTGTCCCAATGGCGGGACGGAAAGGAGATATTTTTATGAACAACGAAAATCTTGAATTACTGGGAAAATTCGCCATCAATCTGAATGAGAGGGCGAAAAGTGGAAAACTCGACCCTGTAATCGGCCGGGACGACGAAATAAGGCGCGTACTTCAGATTTTGAGCAGACGCACGAAGAACAACCCTATACTTGTGGGCGAACCGGGAGTGGGCAAAACGGCCATTTCCGAAGGAATTGCGCAGAGAATAGTGAATGGCGATGTTCCCGAAAATCTGAAAACCAAGGAGATATATTCTCTCGATATGGGAGCGCTCATAGCCGGAGCGAAATATCAGGGCGAATTCGAAGAGAGGCTCAAGGGTGTAGTGAAGGCCGTGACAGAAAGCGAGGGACAGATAATCCTCTTTATAGATGAAATTCACACTCTTGTGGGAGCTGGAAGAACCGGCGGAGCGATGGATGCGGCAAATATTCTCAAGCCGGCACTTGCTCGCGGTGAACTGCGGGCGGTCGGTTCCACGACTTTGGACGAATATCAGAAATATTTCGAGGAGGACAAGGCACTTGAAAGGCGTTTTCAGATGGTGATGGTGGATGAACCATCCGTAGCCGAGTCTATCTCCATACTACGGGGACTGAAAGAAAAATACGAAACTCACCACAAGGTGAGAATCGAAGATGACGCAATCATAGCAGCCGTTGAACTGTCTCACAGATACATTACAAGCAGATTTCTGCCCGACAAGGCCATAGACCTGGTAGACGAGGCTGCTTCAAAGCTGCGCCTCGAACTCAATTCCGTGCCTGAGTGCATAGATGAACTCAACCGCCGCATCAAGCAACTGGAAATAGAAAAGGAAGCTGTACGTCGCGACGGGGAAAGTCCGAAACTGAAAGCCATCGAAGAGGAACTCTCTTCTGCCGAAGGCGAGCGTAAGAAACTGAACCTGCAGTGGGAGTGTGAGAAAGGCCTGCTGAAAGCGATTCAGGAGAACCGTGCATCCATCGAAGAATATAAAAAGGAAGCCCAGGTGGCAGAGAGGGCGGGGGACTACGGAAAAGTGGCGGAACTCCGCTACGGAAAGATAGCAAAGGCCAGAGAGCGGATCGAAGAACTCGAAAAGCAGAAGGCTTCCAATCGTAATCCTCTTATGAATGAATCTGTTACGGATGAAGATATTGCAGAGGTCGTGGCAAAATGGACAGGCATTCCTGTCAATAGGATGCTGGAAAGCGAACGTGAGAAACTTCTGCATATAGAGGAGGTTCTTCACAGGAGGGTTATCGGACAGGATGAGGCTATCAATGCGGTTTCCAATGCTGTCAGAAGGTCCCGCGCCGGACTGCAGAACGAGAAGCGTCCTATCGGCAGTTTTATGTTCCTCGGTACCACGGGAGTGGGCAAGACCGAACTTGCCAAAACTCTTGCGGAGTATCTTTTCAACGACGAGAATATGATTACCCGCATCGATATGAGCGAATATCAGGAACGCCATACTGTCAGCAGGCTGGTCGGAGCGCCTCCGGGATATGTCGGTTACGACGAGGGAGGTCAGCTGACCGAGGCTGTCAGAAGGAAGCCGTATTCGGTTATTCTGCTCGATGAGATTGAAAAGGCCCATCCGGATGTCTTCAACGTGTTGCTGCAGGTGCTCGATGACGGCCGTCTGACCGACAACAAGGGCAGGACGGTGGACTTCAAGAATACAATTCTCATTATGACCTCGAACCTCAAGCCAGAACTTGTCAAGGAGAGCTTCAGGCCTGAATTCATCAACAGAATCGATGAGATCATCACGTTCCAGCAGCTGACTCAGGCAGATATAAGACAGATTCTCCTGCTGCAGATTGAGCAATTGAAGCATAAGTTGCAATCGATGGGCATAACAATCAATTTTACAGAAGATTTCATATCCTATATGAGTGAGAAGGGATATGACCCGGCATATGGCGCACGGCCTGTCAAGAGAGTGCTTCAGCGGGAGCTGACGGACGAATTGGCAAGAAAACTTCTGGACGGCACGCTATCAAAGGAGCGGGAGGTTACAGCCTCGTTCGAGGAAGGAAAGTTGATTTTACGATGAAAAAAGGCGGAAATATCCGCCTTTTTTTTTATATTTGAAAGTTGGAAATATCAAACCCCCAATTATATGAAAAAACTATTCTCAATCGCTGTCGCAGCCATCGTTTGTTTTGGCGCCTCAGCGCAGGTCCAGACACCTGCCCAAGAACAGGAAGACGGCTTCAAATTCGAAACCGTAAAGGAACTCCCTATCACCAAAGTGCAGGATCAGGCCAGCACCGGCACCTGCTGGTGTTTTTCAGCAACCTCGTTCCTCGAAAGCGAGATGATCCGCAATGGTTACAAGGCGGAGAATCTGAATCTTTCAGAGATGTTTACCGTCTATAACGCATACGTTGACAAGGCTGTCAAGTATGTCAGAGTGGACGGTGCCCTCAATTTCGCCCAGGGCAGCTCTTTCGGAGACGTCGTAATCACAATGAAGAAATATGGCGCTGTCCCTGAAAGTGTTATGCCGGGTCTGAACTACGGTACGACCAGACACGCCCACAGCGAGCTTGCAAAAGGCCTCAAAGGCTTTGTCAGCGCAATTGCGAGCGTTCCCAACAAAAAACTCACAACAGCCTGGATTCCTGCTTTCAAGGGCATACTCAACGCTTATCTCGGTGAGGCTCCATCAACATTTACATACAATGGAAAGGAATACACCCCGAAGAGTTACCTCGAAAGCCTTCCTATCAATCTTGACGACTATGTGCAGCTCACTTCCTGGACACATCTCTCATATTATGAGAAACATCCTGTGGAAGTAGCGGACAACTGGCGCTGGGAAGAGGCTTTCAACGTTCCCCTTGACGAGTTTGTAGCCATTATCGACAACGCCATCAACAACGGCTATACCGTTGCCTGGGCTTCTGACGTAAGCGAGCAGGGCTTTACTAGAGACGGTGTGGCACTTGTTCCTGATGTGGAAGCCGTCAATGCCGAAGGAAGCGATCAGGCACGCTGGCTGGGCAAGACCACACCTACAGGCAAGTTCAATCTCACAGGCCCGGTTACAGAACTGAAGATAGATGCTGCGATGCGTCAGGAGGGCTATGAAAACAAAACCACCACGGATGACCACGGTATGCACATCTTCGGTATCGCAAAGGACTGCAAGGGCAACAAATACTATATGGTCAAGAATTCCTGGGGTACATCTTCGAAGTACAAAGGAATCTGGTATGTATCCGAAGCATTCGTAAGATACAAGACAATGGATTTAATGGTACACAAGAACGCTCTTCCTAAAGAACTCAAGAAGAAACTCAACATCAAATAGTTATGAAAAGAATTCTGGCATTGGCATTTGCCGCTTTTCTGTGCCTGACAGTCTCTGCACAGACACAGACAATCTACAAGTTTACAAAAGTTTGCGACAATCCTGCAACTTCCATCAAGAATCAGGCAAAAACAGGTACCTGCTGGTGCTTCTCCACCGTTTCGTTTCTTGAGTCGGAACTTATACGTCAGGGAAAGGGCGAATTCGATCTTTCAGAGATGTTCGTTGTCAGAAAGAACTATGAAAAGCGTCTGTTCGACAATTATCTCCGTCAGGGAAAGGGCAATATCGGTCCGGGCTCCATCTGCCATATGGCAATCAATGCCATAAAGGAGAACGGCATAGTGCCTGAATCTGCATATCACGGCATCAAATACGATTCAGCAACGCACAATCACGATGAATTGTCGGCTTATATGAAGGCTGTTGCGGGTGTGGCTGTGGAGCGCAAGAACATGAGCCCGGAATATGACAAGTTGATGAAGAACATTTTCGACACTTATCTCGGTGAAGTTCCTCAGACATTCGAATACAATGGCAAGACATACACTCCGCAATCATTTGCATCAGCCATAGGACTTGACAATCTGGATGATTACATCGAAATAACAAGCATTGCTCATCATCCTTTCTATCAGATGGTTCCGCTTGAGATTCCGGACAATTGGGATCACCAGCTGCTCCACAACGTTCCTATCGAAGATTTCATTGCCATCATTGACAATGCCCTCAAGAACGGCTATACAGTTGCGTGGGACGGTGATCTTACCAGCGGCGAGTTCAATCACAACCGCGGCATTGCCATCTGCCCGGAACCGGAAGACTTTGCCGAGGCAATCAAACTGGAGAAAATCTTCCCGGACAGAAAGGTCACTCAGGAGAACCGCCAGTACGATCTCGAACACTTCAAAACCGTGGACGACCATCTTATGCATCTTGTGGGAATCTACACTGATCAGAACGGCAATAATTTCTACAAGACAAAGAATTCCTGGGGCACTTCACGCAATGAAGAAATGGCCGGCTATCTCTATATGTCACGCAGTTACGTGATGATGAGAGCCATCAGCATCCTCGTCCACAAAGACGGTATCCCTAAGGACATCCGCAAGAAGATGGGCATCAAATAAATTATGTCGATAAGAAAACATATCCCGAACGCTTTGACGCTCTGCAACCTGCTTTGCGGTTGCATCGGATGTATGTCAGCTCTTGAGGGTGAGCCTCTCGTCACGTTCTATTGCGTCATCGCTTCGGGAGTGTTCGACTTCCTGGACGGCTTCTGTGCAAGGCTTCTGAAGGCATATTCAGAGATAGGGAAAGAACTCGACTCTCTGGCGGACCTTATCAGTTTCGGACTTTCACCGGCCCTGACGCTCTTTGTAGCCTACAGAGAGGGAAATCACGCATTTCCTCCTCTTGCATATTCAGCCCTTCTGATTGCGGCGTTTTCGGCCCTGAGGCTTGCCAAGTTCAATCTGGACGAGCGTCAGACCAAAAGTTTTCTGGGACTGCCTACACCGGCCTGCGCCCTTCTGGCAGTGCCTCTCTGCGCATACGCAGCACAATCCGAAGCGGCAGTGCACACACTGATGGCATCTGAATGGTTCGTCCCTGCGCTGTCAATTGCCCTGAGCCTGCTTCTGGTCAGTGAGATACCTATGCTCTCCCTGAAAGGCGGATCTTCGGCTTTGAAAATGTTTTTCGTCGGCAGCATTCTGCTTGTGACGGTGACGGCGGTGTTCGTGGAGTGCAATGTATGTCTGTTGTGCAGCGTTGTATTCACCTTCTACATTCTGCTCAACATAGGGCTCGTCAGACGCGGGATTTGAACCGCAGGGAGTCTCCCCATTGATTGTAACCGATTTCTATCTCACCGAGGGCCGGGCTTTCGGTGAGATTTCTTTTACCCTCATACAAATCATATCCGGCCCGTACACGGGCAGGGGAGATGTTGGGCATCACTATGTTGGCACCGGCTGCAATGGCCTTTTCGCGTCCGCGCGGATCCAGTACCTCCAGAGCGGTGGTGGCGGCTATGTTTATGTCAGGCATAAGAAGACGCAGAAGTGCCACCATCTTAAGAGAGAGCGAAAGCCTCTCTTCTGCAGTGGGGATGGAAAGAGCAGAGAGACATTCTTTTCCGAGGGGAGTGCCGGGATGGGGGATATATGGTCCCATACCCACCATATCTATGTCAAACTCTTTGAGAAAGAGCAGGTCGCCTGCCAGATCCCTGCAACTCTGGAAAGGGAGGCCGATCATCACTCCGCTGCCCACCTGAAAACCGATTGAACGCAGGTCCTGCAACACATTCAGGCGTCTGTCGAACGAGTGCAGGGCATCCTGCGGATGCAATCTGGCGTAAAGGTCTGGATTGCTCGTCTCTATGCGTATGAGATAGCGGTGGGCGCCTGCCTCGAACCACTCCAGTAAAGTGTCGTATGATTGCTCCCCAAGCGAAAGGGTGATGCCGAGAGAGCCGTCGGAAATATCCTTTATCGCCCTTACAAGTCTTGATATGCGACTTGTGAAATCACTGTCGCACCGCTCGCCGGACTGGATGCAGATTGAGCCGTAGCCTTCTTTGAAAGCGAACTGCGATGCAGAGATTATCTCCTCATCGGAAAGGGTATATCTGGAGGCATTTCCGTTGGAACAGCGGATGCCGCAATAGAAACAGTCCTTCCTGCATATGCTTGAAATCTCTAGAAGTCCGCGCAGATAGACCTTGCCTCCGACGGTGCGGTCGCGCAAAGTGCCGGCTTCCGAGAGCAATTTCCGACAGAATTCCCTGTCGTTGTTTTCCAGTGCGGCGGTGAGTCCGCTTATGGTTGGAGAGATTTTGTACATCTTTCAAAAATACCTGTCATCCAGGCTATTGCCATTCCGTAGTTAGAAACGGGCACTCCGGCTTCCAGAGCATCCGAAATGCGTGCACGGAGCTGCGCCGAAGAGGCTACGCATCCTCCGCACTGCAACACAAGAGCATAGCTGCAGAGAGGCATTGGAGCCTCTGAGTTGCCGCTTACGAAATCGAATCCGACTGTTTTGCCGCTGTAACGGCGTATCAAGGCCGGTATCTTCACTCTGCCGATGTCTTCGCAAGTGGCGTGGTGGGCACAGGCTTCGAGTATCAGTATCCGGTCTCCGTCTTTCAGCCTGTCAATGGCCGGTGTGCCTTCAAGATATTCATTGAAAGGGCCTTTGCTGCGTGCCAGAAGCATACTGAAAGAGGTGAGCGGTATATTTTCCGGCACAACGGCGGCAACGGATGCAAACACCTGGCTGTCGGTGACCACCATCGAAATGTCCGGGTCGGTTTCGAGATAATCCGCCACCCGGTCCGGTTTCAGAACTACCGCAGTCGCATCGTGATCCAGAACGTCCCTGATAGCCATTACCTGAGGCAGAATGAGACGTCCTTTCGGAGCGGCCGAATCCTGAGGGCATACCAGCACTATCCGGTCCGAAGGGTGCACAAGACCCTGCAATATGGTGCGGCTCTCCCTGCGGTTCAGGATTGCCCTGACTGCGGCGAATATGCTCTCTTTGTCAAACCCGTCGCGTGAAACGGAAATTGTACGCTCGGACAGTGACAGGAAAAGCTTCGAGTGTTTCTCAGGAATAGGGCCGACAGCTATTACTACGTCCGCTCCCTTTATTTCACGGATGGAAGCTGCGGCACGCTTGTCTCCCAGAGGGCCTTCATCATCGAGGCCGGCGGTATCCACAATGGTGCAGATGCCTGTTCCTGGCAGTTCCACCCTTCTTGTGACAGGGTCTGTAGTGGTGCCGGGGACGGGGGAGACGATGGAAATCTCCTGACCTGCAAGAATATTGGCCAAAGTGCTCTTGCCGGCGTTTCTGAGTCCTGCTATGACTATTCTGCAATTGTCTTTCATATTGCAAAATTACTCCAAATAATCTAATTTTGTGATGTAAAATGCGCAATTGCCGAATGGCCGATTGGCAACAGAACCGATACATTCAAATGATACGATCCATGTTTGACCGGGTATTCAACTGTCTCCTGAGAATTCTGTCTCACGTCCTCCTTTGCCCCAGAGCTCATTATCTCAACCCTGAAGTTCAGAAAAACAGGCTTGAGGAACCCTCCATTCTGGTATGTAATCACACGGGACATCTGGACGGGGTTGTCCTGAATACGGTTTTCGGCAAACATCGGATTCACACTCTTGCTGCAAAGGACAGGTTTTCGCAAAAGGGGTTCGGCTTTTTTTTGCGCCACACATATTGTATCCCCATCGACAGGGAACATCCCGATACTTCCTGGCTTCACGAATCGCTCAAAATATTGAAAATGAAGAAGGAAAGTGTCGCCATCTATCCTGAGGGACGACACGGAAGTCACCGCAGGCAACTGCCTTTCCATTCGGGTGTCACCACACTGGCCGTGATGGCGAATGTCCCGATATTGATGGTTTATCTGGACGGACCTTTCAAGTTCTGGCACCGGAGTCACGTTTTCGTAGGGACTCCATTCAGAATAGGAATCCCGCAAACAGGCCTTTCCGCCGATTTCGTCAATGAGCAGACGCATCTTCTGGAGCAGAAGATGAAAGATCTTATGCAGGACTACATAGAGAAGAACAGCCAGGTCATGTAGCCCGCTTCGCAAAGCAGCAGAAGTGTGCCGTCAAAACGGTCCAGCACGTTCTTTTTTCCTGTGTAGCACGCGGTAAATATCAATATGATGCTGAGTAGGAGAACCCCCATTTCCACCAGATTCATCGATGCGAATGAAAGAGGGTGGATAAGGGCGGAGGTGCCGAGAATCAAAAGTATATTGAATACATTCGAGCCCAGTATGTTGCCCAGGGCAAGCTGCCCTTTCTTTCTGGCAGCGGCCACGATGCAGGTTGCGAGTTCGGGGAGGGAAGTGCCTCCTGCCAGGAGTGTTATGGCGATGAATTTGTCCGAAACTCCGATTCTGCCGGCTATGGAAGTGGCTGAATCCACAAAGAAATCACCTCCGAAGATCAAACCCGCGAGCCCTGCAGCGATAAGCAGCAAGGCCTTGAAAGTTCCTGTCTGTTTTTGCTCCGTTTCTTCAGCAAGAGAACTTTTGTCGAACTTGAAGCATAGGTATATATAAACGGCGAAAATCAACAGAAATACAATACCTTCTATTCTACTTATTCCATTATTGCCGACACCGAAAATGGTAGATTTCATGCCAAGCAGGCAAAGAAGTGCGGTGACGGAGAAAGTGAGCGGAATATCCCTCTTGCGGTTGGATTCGGTGATTGCCAGCGGGGCGATAACCGCCGTCACGCCGAGAATCATCAGAGAATTGAAAATGTTGGACCCTACCACATTGCCTATCGACACGTCGGAATTGCCGGCAATAGCTCCTTTCACGCTGACTACAAGTTCCGGGCAGGAGGTGCCGAAGCCGACGATTGTAAGGCCGATAACGAACTCGCTTACCCCGAGTTTTCTTGCAATGGCAGATGCGCCGTCAACAAGAAAATCAGCCCCGAAAATTATCATCAGAAGGCCTGCAATCAGCAGAAGAATGTCCAAAATCATATTTTTATGATTTTTTTTTGCAAAAATATGAAT
>JAGHST010000029.1 GCA_018065695.1 Candidatus Cacconaster caballi
CCTCAGCCGCAGACAGCAAGTTATTTGCGGAGCAAATGACGCAGATGGCGAGAATGGACGCTGTTCGGCCGCAAGTCAACCCATTCATATTCACTCGTCCAGACGGATGAATTTGGCGGAGGCTGGGCGGCAGAGGAGGTGCGGCAGAGGCTGGCTACGGAAGGATGCATAGCGGGAAGGGCCGCGAAAGGATGCCGGATGCGAGTGAAAAATGTCTGTGGGCCGGTTATAGCCGGGGGACCCGCAGACATCACGAAGCAGACGAGCAACTTTCAGGCCCTGAAGCTCCGCATCCGCCCATAGCCAGCCTCTGCCGCTGCAAAGTGCAGCGGCACAGAGGGAGTAGCGGCAATGAACGGGTCGAGGAGGCATCGAATCATCTTCCCGGCCACTTTGGGCTGGCTTACGACTTGTTCACGCCGTCCCTGGCTTCTTCGCCGATACCGCAAGGGCGTTTGACTCCACCAGGCGCATCACGGAATCGTTGAAGGATATGTCAATATCCTTAAAGCAGGCAAAAGAGTGATGTATGGTCGCGCCTCTGGTTACTATGACTTCTTTTCAAGAGTCAAAATGAATTCTTTCATGAGGGGAACTTTCTTCATCGCTGATTTGAAGAGAGCCAGCTGGTTTCTGGTACGTACCAGATTATGCTCGGGATACATGATTCTGTAATATGTATCGCCATTGAGATAATCTGTGAAGAAACGGACTGCCTGCATATACGGAAACAAGCATGCTGCATAAGGAAGATTCTCCTTCTCAATCGGGGTCAAGAATGATGAGGCAGACTCCAGATAGCCTTCTGTAAACGCCTTGAAAATTTCCATATTGAAGCCGACATTACTCACGTTTGGATCATCCTCTGCCACAAAGTTGGCCGCTGTCCGCAGGAAATCACCGTAATCGCTGAAAATGAAGGAGGGCATCGTCGTATCCAGATCGATAACGCAGATGACATTGCCGTCAGCATCAAAAAGCATATTGTTAACTTTGGTGTCACAGTGGCAGATGCGTTTAGGGAGCTCTCCTTCACGGTACAGACGCTCACTTTTACACATTTCATCAGCATAATCAAGCAGAGTCCCGAGAATATCCTTTGCCTCCTGATCAGAAAGCCGGCCGGCCGCGTCAGCCTTGGCAGCATCCTTCAACTGGTTCACCCTGAGTTCGATGTTGTGAAAATCCGGTATTGTTTCTCCTATCCGGTACGGAATATCCGTCAGAAGAGATTCGAAATTTCCGAACGTTTTTCCACAGATTCCGGAATATTCCGGAGTTACTGACTCATATGTAAAAGAGTTACTGATGAATTCAGATACTCTCCAGAATTTCCCGTTCCGGAAGCAATATGTGGCGGAGCCGTCTTTAAGCGGCAGGAATTTCAGCGTTCTCACCCCTTTGCTGCGCAGATAGTCCGTAATGGTTTCCAAATTGCGCTGGAGCAACTCTACATCTTTGAAAACAGCATTGTTTATCCGCTGAAGGACATAATCCGGGCCCTCTCCTGCAGTAGTGGCCAGGTATGTATCATTGATAAGCCCGTTACCAAGAGGTTTGATACTCTCTATTTCCCCTTTGATGTCGAAACTGGAGACAATCTGTCGGAGGTCCGTTGAAGGTACAAGAGTTCCGGAGGATTCCGACCCGTGGAAATCGGGCGTTTCATCATTATGCCCGATAAGAAATCCTGCTTCAGTACAATCCGGGGATTTCTCCTGCCGGTCTATGCACGGCACAACATCACCGGCAGAAGCTTCAATCTCTTCAAAGCCGGACACATAGGGAACAATCAATGGTTTTGTCATAAAAATTTACTGCAATTTCCGCAACTTGTCGAATATATTTCAAAAATATGTTTACGCCCAGATGCAAATGTAACAATAAATTCAATACATTGCGCCGGCAACAGAACAAGGGTCGGCTCCGTAGGAGTCAACCCTTGTTCAGATATCAATGTCGGCACGAGGCCGAAAACAGTGTCGGAAAGTATTATTCTTCCTTGCGAGGACGGCGTTCGCCGTTGCCGCGTGGGCGACGGTCTGAGCGGCCTCCGCGAGAGCGACGGTCACCACCGCGATGCTCACCCTGGCCTGCGCCCTGTGCTGCGTTTGCAGCTACGCCTGCGTTAGGGGAAAGATCACGCTTGCCGTAAACCTCACCGTTGCAAATCCATACCTTTACACCGAGGACGCCTACTTTGGTGTGAGCCTCTGCAAGTGCATAGTCGATGTCTGCACGGATGGTGTGGAGAGGAGTACGTCCCTCTTTGAACATTTCGCTTCTTGCCATTTCAGCACCGCCTACACGGCCGCTGATCTGCACCTTGATGCCCTCGGCACCCATACGCATTGTGGATGCGACAGCCATCTTGATGGCGCGACGGTAAGAAACACGACCTTCAACCTGACGTGCAATGTTGTTGGCAACGATGTTGGCGTCAACTTCAGGACGTTTCACTTCGAAGATGTTGATCTGGACTTCCTTGTTGCAGATTTTCTTGAGCTCTTCCTTCAGCTTGTCAACTTCCTGACCGCCCTTGCCTATGATGACACCCGGACGGGCTGTGTTGATGGTGACGGTTATGAGCTTGAGTGTACGCTCGATAACAATCTTTGAAAGAGATGCTTTTGCAAGACGTGCGGTAAGGTATTCACGAATCTTCGAATCTTCGAGAATTCTGCTTGGATATTCACCATACCAGTTGGAGTCCCAACCACGGATGATACCTATACGGTTGCTGATAGGATTGGTTTTCTGTCCCATATTACTTTGCCTCCTCTACTGATGGTTTTTCTTCTTTCTTCTTGGCAGCCACGATAATGGTTATGTGGTTTGAACGCTTGCGGATGCGTGCTGCACGACCCTGAGGGGCTGTGCGGATGCGCTTCAGCTGGCGGCCACCGTCCACCATAACGGTCTGGACGAATACATTACCGTTCTCCAATTCCTTGCGGGATTCTTCATTCTTTGCCTCCCAGTTTGCAATTGCGCTGCGGAGGAGCTTCTCCATACGGATAGAAGCCTCTTTCTTCGAATAGTGAAGAATATCCAAGGCGTGGTTAACTTCTACACCTCTGATGATGTCTGCAACGAGACGCATTTTCTGAGGCGAGGTAGGAACATCATTCAGCTTTGCGATAGCTGTCTGCTTCTTTATTTCTTTAAGCCTTTCGGCCATTTCTCTTTTACGAGCTCCCATTGTAATCTTTGCTTTTAATTATTAACGATTACCGGAGTGACCTTTGAAGGTACGTGTAGGAGCGAATTCTCCTAACTTGTGACCAACCATATTCTCTGTAACATAAACAGGAACAAACTTGTTTCCATTATGAACAGCGATTGTGTGTCCGACAAAGTCCGGTGAAATCATGCTGGCGCGAGACCAAGTCTTGATGACTTCTTTCTTCATACTGCCATCGTTCATGGCAAGTACTCTTTTTTCCAGTGCGTCCTGAATGTAAGGACCTTTTCTAAGTGAACGACTCATAATCTAAATAAGTTTAATTCCGTTATTTCTTTCTTCTTTCAATGATGAACTTGTTGGAAGTCTTCTTAGGGTTACGAGTCTTGTATCCCTTAGCTGGGAGACCCTTGCGTGAGCGTGGGTGACCACCGGATGCGCGGCCTTCACCACCACCCATAGGGTGATCCACAGGGTTCATTACGACACCGCGGTTGTGAGGTCTGCGACCCAACCAGCGTCTGCGGCCTGCTTTGCCGTGTGACTCCAAGTTGTGTTCTGAATTGGAAACCGTACCAACGGTTGCGCGGCAAGTGGTCAGGACCATTCTTGTCTCACCTGAAGGGAGACGGAGAACAGCGTGACCGCCTTCACGTGCGGTAAGCTGAGCGAAAGCACCGGCGCTGCGAGCCATTGCGGCACCGCAACCGGGACGAAGCTCGATGTTGTGTACGAGAGTACCGAGCGGAATTTCTGATAGAGGAAGAGCGTTACCTATTTCAGGAGCTACACCGGAACCGGAAGCGATCGTCTGACCGACTTTGATGCCGTTAGGAGCTATGATATAACGTTTTTCACCATCGCCATAAACGACCAGGGCAATGCGTGCACTGCGGTTAGGGTCGTATTCGATTGTCTTTACTACAGCGGTGTAGTCGTCCTTGTCGCGAAGGAAGTCGATTACACGGTACATTTTTTTGTGACCACCGCCGAGATAGCGCATTGTCATCTTACCCTGATTGTTGCGTCCGCCTGTGCCGCGAAGCGGTTTGAGGAGGCTCTTTTCAGGGGTAGTGCAAGTGATGTCATCAAAAGCGCTGATGACCTTATTTCTGGTACCGGGAGTTACCGGTTTGAATTTACGTACTGCCATGGCCTTTAAATGTTGCTATAGAAATCTATCTTGTCATCTCCGGCCAATGTTACAAACGCCTTCTTGATGTGGTTTGTACGGCCTGTCTGCAAACCGTCCTTGGTATAACGGCTCTTGCGTTTTCCGTGGTAGTTTACAGTATTCACGTCTTTTACTGAAACACCATACATCTGTTCTACCGCTTTGCGGATTTCAATCTTGTTGGCATCGCGATCGACGATGAAACCGTAACGGTTCAATTTGTCGCCCTGAACCGTCATTTTCTCAGTTACGAGTGGCTTAATCAAAATACTCATGGTCGTAAGGTTTTATTTACGTCTTTCTGCCAATATATCCTGAACTCCGTCAACGAGTACCAGGTGGTTCGCATCCACGATGGTATAGGTGTTGATTTCGTCCACGGTGATGACTTTCACCTCAGGGAGATTGCGAGACGACAGATAAATGTTGTTTGAATTTTCAGGAAGCACTACAAGAGTCTTTCTTCCGTTGGCTTTGAGATTGTCAAGGATCTTGATGAATTCCTTGGTCTTCGGAGCCTCCATTGCAAACGGCTCGACCATTGTTATGGCCTTGTTCTTAGCCTTGTAGGAAAGAGCTGAGAAACGGGCGAGCTGTTTGAGCTTCTTGTTGAGCTTGAAGGAGTAATCGCGTGGTTTAGGACCGAAGGCATTGCCACCGCCAACATAGATGTTGGACTTGATGCTGCCGTGACGTGCTCCTCCGCCGCCTTTCTGGCGACCCATCTTCTTGGTGCTGAAAGCAACCTCGCTGCGGTCTTTGGTCTTGTGTGTACCCTGACGCTGATTTGCGAGATACTGCTTGCAATCGAGATAAATAGCGTTATCGTTCGGCTCGATGCCGAAGATTGCATCTTCAAGCTCTACCTGCTTGCCTGATGCTTCACCGTTGATTTTCAATACATCAAGTTTCATAACGCTTAGTCCTCCAGAATTAAATAAGAACCTTTGGCTCCAGGAACGGAACCTTTCACAACTACAAGATTGTTCTCAGGGATAACCTTGATAACCTCGAGGTTGAACACTTTCACGCGGTCACCGCCCATATGGCCGGCCATACGCATACCCTTGAAAACTCTTGAAGGCCAAGATGATGCGCCCATAGAACCAGGGTGACGAAGTCTATCGTCCTGACCGTGGGTCTGACCACCTACGCCCTGAAAACCGTGGCGTTTCACAACGCCCTGGAAACCGTGACCCTTTGAAGTGCCGGTGACGTCAATCCATTTGATACCTTCAGAAAGGTCTGCGACTGTCACTACATCTCCGAGCTTGAGTTCCTTCGGGAAATCATTGGCGAACTCTACGAGTTTGCGCTTAGGAGTGGTTCCTGCCTTTTCAAAGTGTCCCTTAAGGGGCTTGCTGGCGTGCTTTTCCTTGATTTCGTCATAGGCAAGCTGTACAGCGGCATAACCATCTTTTTCAACTGTACGGATTTGCGTAACAACACACGGACCAGCCTCAATAACAGTGCATGGAAGATTTTTTCCCTCGGCACTGAAAACGGAAGTCATTCCGATTTTTTTTCCAATTAATCCAGGCATTTGGTTGTTAATTTGGTGTAAATAAATAAGTTAAATACTTCTCGCCCATTTTAGGCGGGCTGCAAATATACGGCAATATTTTTTATAAACCAAATAAAATCATAACTTTACACCCTATTCAAATATGCTTGTGTTATGAGAAGATTGTTTTTGATTTCATTGTTCGCGGCCCTGACCTTGTCAGAGGCATTTGCCCAGAAACCGGCTCTCGACCATTCGGTCTATGACAGTTGGAAGAGTATCGGCCGTATCTCCATTCCCGACGGCGGCGACTGGGCCATCTATACCGTAAGTCCGCAGGAGGGGGATGCCGTGCTGCACCTTTATAATATCAGGAGCGGAAAGGAGTACGCTCTCGACTGCGTTTCCTCGGCCGCCCTTTCCAAAGACGCAAAGAGAGCCGTTTTCAGGATTTCTCCGAAATTCAGCGAAACAAGGCAGGCGAGAATAGACAAGAAAAAAGGCGACGAGATGCCTCAGCCGTCTCTCGGCGTCCTCAATCTGGCAACGGGGAGGATAGATACCATTGCACGCGTCAAAGAGTTCAAACACAGTGAAATATTGGGAAATTACGTAGCCTTCAAGAAGGTGGCGGCACCAAAATCCGCAACCAAGAAGAAAAGCGGAGAGAAAAATGACAAGCCGAAAGATACTTCCGACGATTCATATCTGTACGTCCTGAACATCGCAACGATGGCCATCGACAGCATCAAAGCCGCAGACTCCTACGGATTTGCCGAGGAGGGAGACCGCCTTGCATATATCACCTCTCCGGGAAAGAAAGACAGCACCACCGTCAGAGGCATCTTCATCTACAATCCCGTGCAGAAACTCTCCATCGAAGTGCTTTCCGGAGAGAAGAAGGCTTTTTTCTCCGGGATACATTTCGACAAAAAAGGTGAAAGGCTCGCTTTCTATGCCAATCTCGACACTGCAAAGGATGCTTCCAAAACCCCGGACCTCTATCTTTATGCCGGCGGAAAGGCGGAAAAAATCTTTGCGGGCGACAGCAAATCGCTTCAGAAGGGATGGCGCATCAGCAGCGACGCTCCGGTAAGATTCTACGACAACTATCTCACATTCGGCACCCAGCCGTTTCCTAAGGAAAAAGATACTACTCTGGTGGATTTCGAACAGGCCCGTCTGGATATCTGGGTATGGAACGAGGACTACATCCAGCCTGTTCAGAAAAGCAGACTGAAGCAGGACCTCAAACGCAGCTATCTTGCCAAAGTGCAGTACGACGGCACCTGCTTCGCGCAGATTGCGGACCAGGATATCCCATACGCTTCCATCGATGAGAAGAATACTCAGGATTTCATCCTTGCCGCCTGCGACAAGCCTTACAGAGTGAAGAGCCAGTGGGATACGGATCCTTGCGAAGACATTTACCGGATTAATCTGCTTGACGGCAGCCGCAAGCTTCTGGAGACCGCCGCACCATACGGAAGATTCAGTGTTTCCCCCAACGGAGCATATTATGTAGCCTTCAACGCGGACGACCGCTGCTGGTATATGGTGGAGGCAGCCACCTGCAGGAAGACAAATCTGACAGAAAAACTCGGAGCCGTTTTCTTTGACGACGAAGATGACCATCCTCAAAAACCCGGCTCGAACGGCTACTGCGTATGGTCTGAAGACAACCGTTTCTTCTGGATAAGGGACAAGTACGATTTCTGGCAATTCGATCCTTCAGGGGCCAAGGCTCCTTTCAGAGTGACCGGAGGAAGAGATGCCGAAATCACATATGATTTTGCCGATAGAGCCTACGACGAAAGCGGCCGCAACCGCTTCAGAGAGGTCAGAACCGACCGTCCGGCCTGGTTCACCACATTCAACCACAAGACAAAGAAGACCGGTGTCGCCCGTCTTGACCTGCAGCGCAAGGGAGCAAAAGCGGAAAATCTGACTGAAGGCCCATACACCTACGCCAACCTTGCCGTCAGTGCGGGGAAAAAGCCTCTGGTCGTCTTCTCGAAAGGCAATTTCGAAGAGGGAGGCAATCTCTTCATCACGGCGGATGCGTTCAAATCGCAGAGGCAGCTTTCCGACATCAATCCGCAACAGAAAGATTTCAACTGGGGAACGGTGGAACTCGTAAGCTGGAATGCCGCTGACGGCACACCGGCCGAAGGGCTTCTTTTCAAGCCGGAGAACTTCGACCCTTCAAAGAAGTATCCAGTGATGATCTACTTCTACGAACGCAACTCCGACAATCTGTATATGGTAAGGAATCCCGCCCCCAGCGCATCTACCGTCAACATTCCTTACTTTGTCAGCAATGAATACCTCGTATTCGTGCCGGACATCCGCTACAAGAACGGACACCCGGGAAAGAGCGCCCTCAACTTCATAATGCCGGGCTGCGACATGCTCTGCAGGTATCCTTGGGTCGATGGCGACAATATGGCCATTCAGGGCCAGAGTTGGGGCGGCTATCAGGTTGCCTATATGATTACTCAGACAGGACGTTTCAAGGCTGCCGGAGCCGGTGCTCCCGTCAGCAATATGACCAGCGCCTACGGAGGAATCCGCTGGGAAAGCGGCCGTGCGCGTACAATGCAGTATGAAAAAGGCCAGAGCCGTATCGGCAAGGACCTTTGGGAGGGATTCGACCTCTATTACGAGAATTCCCCTCTGTTCTTCGTGCCTAACGTAACGACTCCGGTGCTCATAATGCACAACGATGCGGACGGGGCTGTGCCTTGGTGGCAGGGTATCGAATTCTTCAACGGTCTGCGCCGCTGCGGCAAACAGGCCTGGATGCTCCAATACAACGATGAAGCCCACAACCTCAGGGAGCGCCGCAACAGAAAAGACCTCAGCCGCAGGCTCGAACAGTTCTTCGACCACTTCCTGAAAGGCAAACCGATGCCTGTATGGATGGCAAAAGGTGTGCCTGCAACAGAAAAGGGCATATCATACGGATTTGAATATATTGAATGCGAATAATATGAAAAGAATCTTCATTTTCCTGACAATGGCAGCAGCAGTATCCTGCTCGGCTCCGGACAAAACAGCCGTCAAGAGCGAGCCTATCGACAAACCCGACATTCAGATTGTTGACGGACATTTCACTCCGGAAATAATGCATCAGCTCGGAAAGGTTTCCGACCCTCAGGTATCCCCCGACGGCACAAAAATCCTCTACGGAGTAAGCTACACCTCCATCACACTCAACAAGAGCAACCGCCAGCTCTATGTGATGGACATCGACGGACAAAATGTCAAAAGGCTGACACACGATGCCAAAAGCTCTTCAAACGGCAGATGGTTTGACGGCGGCAGCAAGATTGCTTTCCTGCAAGACGGCCAGATTGTCGTAATGAATGCCGACGGCACCGGCCGCAGGACGGTCAGCAGCGTCGAGGGCGGTATCAGTGAATTCAAAATCCATCCGATGGGGGACTATTTCCTCTACACCTCGGATTTCAAGGTGGCGAAGAAGTCTGCCGACATCTATCCTGATCTGGAAAAATCAAGCGCCCGCACCATTGAAGGGCTGATGTACCGCCATTGGGACCAGTTCGTGGAGAACGTTCCGCACACCTGGTTCGCTCCTTTCGACGGCAACAGCCTCGGTGAGGCCACCGATATTCTGGCAGGTCAGCCATATGAACTCCCCTCACTGCCTTTCAGTGGCATAGAACAGATTGATTTCGCACCTGACTCCCATCAGATAGCATACTCCTGCCGCAAATTGACAGGCCGCGACTACGCATTCTCAACCAACAGCGACATATTCATCTACAATATGGAAAACGGCGTCGAGTTCAATCTCACGGAAGGAATGACCGGCTACGACACAGAGCCGGTGTGGTCACCTGACGGAAGGACAGTTGCCTGGCTGAGTATGGAGCGGAACGGATACGAAGCCGACAAATCAAGGCTCTTCATTGCTCAGATAGTTTCCGGCGAAAGAATAGAATTGAGCCGTAATTTCAAGTACAACGTCGCATCTCCGGTTTGGTCGCCTGACGGAAAGGAAATCTATTTCAGCAGCGAGGTCGAAGGCGTCAAGGAGATATGGAAGACAGACCTTAACGGCAATTTCAGCCGTGTATCCCCGGAGCACGACTGGTTCGACTTCGGCACTCCAATCTTTGCCGGCGACAGACTCATAACAACCAACACCTCTATGATGAGACCTGCGGAAATTGTGTCCGTCTCGCTCGCCGACGGCAGCTGGCAGCAGCTCTCTCACGAAAATGACGCTGTTTTCGAACAACTTGCAACACCTTCAATGGAAGAACGCTGGATTACCACTACGGACAACAAAAAGATGCTGACCTGGGTGATTTATCCTCCCGAGTTCGACAGAACAAAAGAATATCCTTCAATCCTTGTGTGCCTTGGTGGCCCTCAGGGCACTATCTCTCAAGGGTGGAGCTATCGATGGAACTATCGCCTGATGGCATCTCAGGGTTATATTGTCGTACTGCCTAACCGTCGCGGTACAACCGCCTTCGGGCAGGAATGGTGCGAACAGATATCAGGCGACTACATCGGCCAGAATATGAAAGACTATTTCTCCGCTGCCGACGCTCTCAAGGCCGAACCGTTTGTGGGAAAAATGGCGGCTGTGGGGGCAAGCTACGGCGGATATTCGGTATATTACCTTGCCGGCATCCATCAGAAGAGGTTCAGCGCCTTCGTGGCCCACGCCGGAATCTTCAATCAGGAATCGATGTATATGACCACCGAAGAGATGTGGTTCCCTGACTGGGACAATGGCGGATGCAAGCAGCCGGGTGTCTATATGGCAGGCTCTCCGTGGAGCGACAATCCTGTGGCCAGACGCCACTATGACAATTCGCCGCACAAGCTGATAAGGAACTGGGACACCCCTATTCTCATCACTCACGGCGAACTTGACTACAGAGTGCCTGTCGAGCAGGGAATGTCAGCATTCAATACCGCCCAGATGATGGGCGTCCCGTCCAGAATGATTCTCTTCCCTGACGAAAACCACTGGATTACGAAGCCTCAGAACTCCATCCACTGGAACAGGGAGTTCTTCGCATGGCTTGACAAGTACGTAAAGCAGTGATTTGTTATTGATTCTGCCCCTTAGTGGCGGCCTTCTCCTTTTTTATCTGTCCTCTTGTAAGAATAACTATAGTGACAGAAAGGATGATGACCGCCACACCTATAAGTTGTATAGGGTGAAACTCCTCTTTGAAGACCAGCACACCCACTATATAGGCTGTGATAGGCTCCATACAGCTCAACAGTGCCACCGTGGTACTGCCGACTATCTTCACTGCGTAAATCAGAATAAGGTCTGCTATCATCGTAGGGATAAGACTGAGCAGCAGGATGAGGAAGAAAGTGGTCCTGTCCGGTATTCTGCAGATATGCGGCCCGTCCATAATGAGCAGCTTCACTACGTTTATCACGAACGCGCAGAGGAATATGTAGAACATAGCCTTCATATTCGGCACGTCCTTGGCGCGGGAATGGTTAAGGAAAACGATGTAACTGGCATAGGCCAGCATGGCGCAACCTATCACAATCACACCCTCCCACTCTATCGAGCCAGTCGAGCCGACGCCCTGCAGAAGATAGACTCCGCCTATGGCAAGGGCTGCGGCTGCAATCACCTTCCAGGAGAGTCTTTCTTTATAGAAAATGACCATCATCAAAGCCACCAGTATAGGGAAAAGAAAGAAGATTGTGGTGGCCACGCCGCTTGGCATATAGTCGTATGACATCGTCAGGAAGATGGAGCAGCAGGCATAGCCGATTGAGACCAGCATCAGCGTGCGCAGATCCTTCCATCCGATTCTGAGGCTGACGCCTGAGATACGGGCTACTGCACCCATCATAACCGTAGCTATGCCGAATCTGTAAAAAAGCAGAGAATTGAGATTTACACCGCTCTCCATCGACGGTATTGAAAAGAGGGGAAGAAGGCCGAAGGTGGCCGAAGAGACTATCGCCATAAGCAAGCCGAGAGCTATACTTCCCTTTTTGATTTTTTTGTCCATATCATTACAAAGTTAAAAAATCCTTTGGAATATTGAAAATATCCCACTACTTTTGCATAAGCAATCAAAGCCAAGGGAATCCGGTGAAAGTCCGGAACTATACCCGTAGCTGTAAGTTCTGTAAGTTTCAGGCCATCTTTGCCACTGTCCGAAAGGGATGGGAAGGCGCCTGAAAAGAACAAGTCAGAAGACCTGCCTTGATTGATTTTTGGATTGGAAGCCCCGGGGTATGGGTTTCATAATTTGCAGTTTTAATGCATTTAAAATATTTGGGTATTCTGTTGCCGGCGGCAGCCGCATTATGTGTTCTGCATGGTGAATGTCATGCACAGGACACTCTTGCCGTGTCAAAGATCACGGCTTCGGCGGCGGTGGCGCCGGTGCTGCAGAGCGCACCGGCCCAAAGCGCCGACCGCGCCGACATCGAACGGCTCGGAATGCAGGAACTGCACGAAGCCCTTCGCGGCTTCGCAGGAGTCAGCATCCGCGACTACGGCGGAATCGGCGGCGTCAAGACGGTGTCGGTACGAAACCTCGGCGCGCAGCACACCGCGGTGGCGTATGACGGTATAGCCATGTCCAACGCCCAAAGCGGCCAGATAGACATCAGCAGGTTCTCGCTGGACAATGTCGACCAGGTCAGCATCGTGATAGGTCAGAGCGACGACATCTTCCAGTGCGCAAGGATGCTTTCAAGCGCCGGAGCGCTCAACATCAAGACGCTCAAGCCGCGTTTCGAAGGTAAGCGCACCAATTTCAACGCTCAAATGAAGGCCGGATCTTTCAAGACATTCAACCCTTCACTTCTGCTCGAGCGGAAAATTGGGCGTAACTGGTCTGCTTCGGCAACATGCGACTGGCTCAAGACCGATGGCACATATCCGTTCGATATTAAGAACGGCAGCACCGTGGAGCATCTCAGACGCCTCAACAGCGATGTGGACCGCCTGAGAGCGGAACTGAACATATTCGGCAATGTCGGAAAGAACGGAGAACTCGACATCAAAGCCAACTGGCTGTCAGGCGAACGCGGGTTGCCGGGCTCCGTCAAACTGTACAATCCGAAAGCAAACGAGCGGCTATGGGACCGCAGCGGCCTTGCCAGCGCGGCCTACACCGCAGAGCTCGGTGCAAAATGGAGCCTCAAGAGCAGCCTCAACTATTCATACAGCTGGAACAGATATCTCGACATCAGTGAAATATACGCCGGCGGAAAAGAAGACGACAACTATACCCAGAGGGAACTTTCAGCCTCTGCGACGGTTCTATTCAAGCCGACTTCCAAAGTCCGTTTCTCACTTGCGGAGGACCTGTCCTGCAACACTTTGGACTCCAATATCCCGGAATGTGCCTTTCCTGAGCGGTACAGCTCGCTCACAGCCCTTGCCGGGCAATGGAGGAGCGAACGCCTGACAGCCACCGCCACCCTGACCGGCACCCTCATCACCGAAAGAGTGAAATTCGGTGATGCCGCTCCGGACAGGAAGCACCTCTCCCCTTCGGTCAGCGTTTCATACAAGCTTTTCAAGGAAGCAAATTTCCGCCTCCGCGCTTCATATAAGAACAGTTTCAGGGTTCCGACATTCAACGACCTCTATTATATGCGCACCGGAAACAGGAATCTGAGGCCTGAAAAAGCGCACCAGTTCAATCTGGGCCTGACGTGGAGCGGAGCTCCCGCAAAAGGCCCGCTGAGCTACGCCCGCTTCACAGCCGACGGTTATTATAACTACGTTAAAGACAAGATTGTGGCGCGCCCTACCCTTTTCATCTGGAAGATGATGAATGTGGGACGTGTACAGATGGTCGGGACGGACCTTAGTGCCGAGGCCCGTGCGGACATAGCCGCCGGGCAGAGCATGGTCGCATCAGGCACATATTCCTACCAGTATGCCGTAGATATCACTGACCCCGAATCCAAGACTTACCGCCACCAGATTCCGTACACCCCGCGCCACAGCGGCTCAGCCGCCTTCTCGTGGCAGAACCCGTGGGTGAATGCCGCCCTCACACTGGCGGCTTCCGGCAAGAGATACGCCCTGCCGCAGAACATCGACACAAACCGGATTGACGGCTACTGCGAACTGAACCTCTCGCTGAGCCACGACTTCGACCTGAAAAGGGTGAAACTTCATCTGCAGGGCGAAATCCTCAACCTCACCGACTGCCAATATGCCGTCATCCAGTACTATCCCATGCCGGGGAGGTCTTTCCGAATCAATTTGAAAATAACCATTTAAAAATACTGATATGAAAAAGATTTTCGCATTAAGCTTCATTGCAACGGCAATGCTTTTCGCCTTCACTTCATGCCACGAAGGTGGAGATGACCCGTTCGGTCCCGACAAACAGGAAGTCCTGGCAATCAACTACTATGTATTGAACAACGGTAACTGGGGCTCGAACGACGCCTCCATCGGCGCAATAGACCTTCAGGCAAAGAAAATCACACCGGATGTTTTCAAAACCGCAAACAACAAGGCTTTGGGTGATGTTGCCCAGGATGCCATAGTCTACGGAAGCAAAATGTATATTGCAGTTTACGGTTCAGCCACCGTTTTTGCCGTAAACAAATCGGACATGAAGATTGCCAAGGCCATTTCAGAAAAGAGCGCCGGCGGTGAAACACTTTCACCGAGACACTTCACAACCAACGGAGCCTTTGTCTATGTAACCTACTACGAAGGTTATGTCGGAGCCATCGACACCACCACACTTTCGCTGAAACAACTTGTGAAAGTAGGCGATAACCCGGAAGATATCGCGTACTGCTCAGGCAAACTTTATGTTGCCAATTCGGGCGGTATGAATTATCCGGACTACGGCCATACGGTATCCGTCATCGACGCGGCGACAATGACCGTGGAAAAGGAGTTGGAGGTCAATTTGAATCCGAACAAATTCGTCATCAACAAGAAAAATGACCTCTACCTTCTCTCTTGGGGTGATTATGCCGCAACCCCTGCACAGCTGCAGCTGATCAACACGGCCAACCAGAGTGTCTCTTTGGTCGCAGATGTGAAGGATCCTTATGATATGGCTTTGGGATTGGATGAGAACCTGTACGTCCTCACAAGCAGTTATGATGAGAACTGGAACGCAGTCACAGATGTTGTCATCTACAACACCAACGAGAAGAAATATGTAGGTCAGTTCAGCAGCAAGGTCACCGACATTAAAAACAAATATTCCATCAGTACCGACTACAGTCTGGGAAGCAATGCGCAAGGCGTTATCTTCATCGGCACCTCCGACTATATTTCAACCGGAGATATCTATATCTTCGATTCCATTGGGTCAGAATATGCTCATATGGATACCGGTGGTCTGAACCCTATCAAGGTGGTTCCTGCATCATTCGCTTACTACATCTAAATATGCATTCTTTTTGTGTTATTTTGATAGCAGCATGTCTTGCTCTGTCTTCCTGCAGCCATTCAGGAAGACAGAGCGGCAGCTGCAACGCGAAGGAAGCCACCCCGCTCGAGTATGCTTCAGGCTTCAGCATTGAACGCTTTGAAGGATACACCAGAGTGTCCGTCCGCAATCCCTGGGATACACTGAAAACACTTCACAATTATATTCTTGTCGATAGAGAGCAACCTGTCCCGGGCAATCTTCCCGAGGGTACCTTAATCAAAATTCCTGTAAAAAATGCTGTCATCTATACGTCGGTCCACTCGGGGATGGCAGCCCAAATGGGGTGTCTGGAAAATGTATGCGGCGTCTGTGAGCCTCAGTATATCACATGTCAGGAAGTGCTCGACGCAATAAAAGCAGGGGCCATCGCCGACCTCGGTCTTTCCACCGCCCCCGACATTGAAAAGATTATCAGTCTCGAAGCCGAAGTGATACTTGCCTCACCGTTTGAGAACAGCGGATACGGCCCGGCCGAAAAAATCGGCGTGCCTATCGTAGAAGCGGCCGATTATATGGAAAACCATCCTCTGGGCCGCACCGAATGGATCAAATTCTACGGCCTGCTTTTCGGCGAGGAAGCCCGGGCGGACTCGATTTTCAATGAGACGTGCCGGAACTACAACGAATTGAAAGAGATGGCGGCCGGATGCAAGGAACGGCCGACAGTGTTTCTCGAACGCAAGTACGGCGCCACCTGGGCAGTGCCCGGAGCCGACAGTTATATCGCCGTCATGCACCGCGATGCCGGCGCCGATTATATCTTCAGCAATGTCCGGGGGACCAACAGCATCCAGATGTCGTATGAAAAAGTATTCGAACAGGCTGCAGATGCTGATTTCTGGATAATGAAGCACAACCGCGCAAGCGGTTTTTCATATTCCGACCTGAAGAAGGAATACCAACCGTATTCGAATTTCAATGCTTACAAAAATCATCGTATCTTTGCCTGCAACACTGTGGGAACGCCGTACTACGATGACATAACCCTGCATCCGGACCTTATTCTGAAAGATTTCATAAGCATATATCATCCGGAATTGCTTCCCGGTCATACGGCCAAATACTACAGACCTCTTGAAGACCGATGAAGAGAAACGCCACCATACCATACATAGGACTGGGAGCGGGACTTATCCTGCTGTTCCTTGCCAATCTCATGTACGGTTCGGTGCGCATTCCTGCATTTGACGTGGTCAGCATCCTCCTCGGAGGAAGCCCCGGCCATCAGGCATGGTCGCACATTGTGCTGGAGAGCCGGCTTCCGCAGGCTGTCACCGCCCTTCTCGGCGGTGCCGCCCTTGCCGTCAGCGGCCTGATGCTTCAGACGCTGTTCAAGAACCCTCTCGCGGGCCCTTCCATCCTCGGCATCAGCGACGGCGCAAACCTCGGCGTGGCGATAGTCATGATCTATTTCTCCGCCGGCAGCTACCTCACCACCATATTCGCAGCCTTCATCGGCGCAGCGGTGGTGCTCCTGGTGATCATAGCCTTCTCGCGAAAAGTACGGAACAACGTGATGCTGCTCATCATAGGTATTATGATGGGGTATCTGGCATCCTCCATCATATCCATCCTCAATTTCAGGGCCACCGCCGACAAAGTGCATCAGTATGTACTCTGGGGGATGGGCGACTTTACGGCGGTTTCCCTCGAGAAACTGCCATATTTCACTCTCTTTGCCGTGGCCGGACTCATAGCCGCAGCTGCTCTCATAAAACCGCTGAACGCCCTTCTCCTGGGCGAATCATACGCGGCGAATCTGGGAGTTAAAGTCAGGCGGGTCAGAGTCGCCATACTTCTGGTGACGGGCATCCTGACCGCAACCGTCACCGCATTCTGCGGCCCCATATCATTCATCGGACTGGCCGTACCGCATATGGCAAGGCTGATTCTCGGAAGCTCCAACCACAAGCAACTGTTGCCGGTCACACTCCTTGCGGGAGCTGCCATCGCGCTGCTGTGCAATCTGCTGACCATAGTGCCCGGAAACGGACAGATGCTGCCGCTCAATGCCATCACCTCCATCATCGGTGCTCCGGTGATCATCTATGTCATCATGAACCGTAAAAACATCCAATATTTCAACTGATGGAAAAGGAAGCCATCATAGTTGCCAACGGTCTGCAAATCGGCTATAAGACGAGTCACAGGAAGACAAATGTCGTGAACGCTTCGCTCGATTTCGAGCTGCTCAGCGGCGAGGTCACCTGCCTGCTGGGCCGCAACGGCGCCGGCAAATCCACCCTCATCAAGACCCTGTGCGGCATCATCAGCCCTCTCGGAGGTGAACTTCGCATCAAAGGCGGCATCGGAATGGTGCTGACGGAAAAGACCAACGCCGGCGGACTGACGGTCTATGACCTCGTTTCACTCGGCCGCTACCGCCAGACCGGCTTTTTCGGAGCGCTCAAGGAAGATGACCATCTGGCCATCAGAGAGTCGCTGGAGGCTGTAGGCATCGCCGACAAGAGCGGCTCCTACATGTCCGAGCTCAGCGACGGCGAGCGGCAGAAGGCAATGGTAGCGAAGGCGCTTGCACAGGAGACACCGATCATCATTCTTGACGAGCCGACGGCATTTCTTGACGTGACCAGCCGTGTTGAAATAATGCTTCTTCTGCGCTCTCTCTCTCACGAAAAAGGCAAAGCGGTGCTGATCTCAACCCATGACCTTGACAATGCGGTCAAATGGGGTGACAGGCTCTGGCTCATGGACAAAAAAACAGCTCTCCGCAGCGGAACGCCGGAAGAGCTGAATGCGAGCGGGACGCTCGATGAATTTTTCTACTCGCCCCTGAAAGGGCGGATGATCTGACCTATCTCACCTTGATAAACTCCACGTCGAGAGCTGCTCTTTCTGCAAGAGCCGGCATCTTGGAAGCTTCCTCAATGAAAGCCTTGGCTGCTGCCACATTGCCCTGACGAGCCTCGATAATGGCGCTTCTGTATTTGCACCTAGGGCATTTGCCGGTGTTGTTGGCCTTTGCCTTTTCGAGCTGACCGGTAAGAATATACGCGATGGTTTCGTTGCAGGTCTTCGTGCCAGCAAGTTTCTTGGCTGCAGCGTCGTATCTGCCTTTGAGAATGTCTATGATCGCTTTGTTCTGCTTCGTGAAGCCGTTGTCACCGGCAGCATTGAACAGGTCTGCGGCTACGTCGAGTCTGCCCTCGCGCAATGCGATTACACCCTTGAGGTTGATGACGACAGGATCGTTCTGATTTGCCTTGGAAAGAATTGCGGCGGCTTCATCGTTTTGGCCGTAGTTGAGGTAAGTGACGGCGGTGTTGATTCTGGCGGCTTCGCTGTTGTATTTGTCGACGGCTTTTCTGTAGATTGTAAGTTTGGCATCCTTGTCCTTTGCATTTGCAGCTGCACGCAGGAGAGCCTGCTCGTCAAGTACGTCGATGTTGTTGTTCACCAGGTCTGCAAGTTCTTCGGCGGAATAGTTGGTGTATTCCACAGAAGTGATGAAGCGCGCACGGCGCAGCTGAGGAAGAACGTTGCTTGCAAGAGTGGTATATACAGACGACATATTCCTGATTTCACGCTCGCGGACTGCAGGATCGCTGTACATTGAGAGTACTCGGATGATAAGATCCTTGTCTTCTAGAGAAGAATTGTTGACCAGCTCCTGGAAGCCTGCCCAGTCCTCACCGATAGACCTTGTCGTGACATCACCGGTCTCAAGATTTTTGGTAACCTTGCCGAGAGCCTTTGCGGCTGATTTCTCACGGTTTGAAGAGAGTTTGTCGTTCAGAGCGACGGAACCGTCCGGAGAGGCGTATGCAACCACCTCTGTGCCGATTACCTGACGACGCTCATCGCCGGCAAGATTGGCAAGAGCTTTCTGGAACTCTTTAATGTCGCCCTTCCTGAGTTCGGAGTTGCGTACATTGGAACTGTTGATAAGATAAAGAATCTGAGATTCCACCGTCTCAGGAATAACCTCCTGATATGTATCTGCAACATAGTCGTATGCACCGTCGGTCTCAACAAGCATATAGGTGGTGTTGGCTCCGTCTGCAATCTTGATTTCACCCGGGAACACATACTCGCTTCCGTTGCAGACAACTTTTACGCGGGCCACAAGTTCGGATTTTTCCATTCCCTTGACATATTCGAAATGAACGTGCTGTTTGATGGAAGCACCTGCCTTAGGCACGGACAGATAGTTTTCCGTTATCTTTTCACCCTGGAAAACAAACTGTTTGCCTACTGCCTCACCACCCTGATAGCGGAGAACAGGTGTTACATAGAGAGTGGCTTTCGGGAAGAAATAGCCTTCCGGGAAGTTGACTGTTACGTCTGCATCTATCTCTCCGGCAACTACTTCGAGAACTTCCGGATTGCATTTGATGCCAAGCTGGTCAACAGATTCAATCATCTTGTTGGCCTGATTGCAGGAAACAAGTGCTAGAGCGGCGACTGCCACAAGCGTGATGTTGAGGATTTTTTTCATAAGAATGTTCGTTGTTTGTGTTATTTGATTGTATTGTCGGACATAAGTATGCAAATATAATCAATTTTTATAACTTTGCACAATATGGAACTGATGCAGATAAAACAGAGATTCGGCATTATCGGCAACAGCCCCGAGCTCAACAGGGCTCTGGAAGTTGCCGCACAAGTTGCCGGCACGGACCTGTCCGTGCTCGTGACAGGCGAGAGCGGCGTTGGAAAAGAGGTGATTCCTCAGATTATCCATCAGAACAGCCCCCGCAAACACAAAGTCTATATAGCGGTCAACTGCGGCGCCATTCCGGAAGGTACCATCGATTCCGAACTGTTCGGTCACGAGAAAGGAGCCTTCACCGGTGCCACCGAAACCCGCAAGGGCTATTTCGAAGAGGCCGACGGCGGCACATTGTTTCTGGATGAAGTTGCGGAACTTCCGCTCAGCACCCAGGTACGCCTGCTGCGCGTGCTTCAGACCGGTGAATTCATAAAAGTAGGCTCTTCCAAGGTGCAGAAAACGGATGTCAGGGTGATTGCCGCCACCAACATAAACCTTCCTGCAGCCATAAGCCGCGGAAAGTTCAGGGAAGACCTCTACTACCGTCTCAACACCGTCCCTATCAACATACCGCCCCTGAGAGGCCGCAAGGAAGACATACACCTTCTGTTCAAGAAATTCGCACTGGATTTTGCGGACAAATATATGATGCCCTCCGTCAGGCTCTCGCCCGATGCGCAGACGCTCCTTGAGGCATACCGCTGGCCGGGCAACATCCGTCAGCTGAAGAGTGTGGCCGAGCAGATATCCGTCCTTGAAAGGGAGAGGCAGATTTCCGCTGAAGTGCTGGGCCGGTACATCCCTTCGGACAACAGTGAAAAACTTCCTGTCAAGACATCCGAAGCCGGAGCCGACTATCTGAGCGACCGCGACATCATCTTCAAGATTCTCTATCAGTTGAGGCTGGACGTGGATGAATTGAAGAGCCGTATGGATACGGACGCCCCATCTTCCCGGGGGAGTTTGAATCCGCTTCTGATAAGTGCCGACAGTGTCCTGACCAAAACCGCCGAGGAAGATGAAGATCAGTATCCGGATACACACGAGCAATCTCTTCAGCAGGCAAACTCCGAACAGATAAGACGCGTCCTGGAAAAGCACGCCGGCAAGCGAAAGGAAACGGCTGCCGAACTCGGCATCTCGGAAAGGACCCTGTATAGAAAAATCAAAGAACTTGGATTGAACAGATGACTCTCCGCAAAAACATAAGACTCGCCTTTTTCTTTGCAGCAGCGGCACTTTCCGTGGCCGGTTGCGGCATATACTCCTTCAGCGGCACATCAATCCAGAACGACGTGAAGACCGTCTGCGTGGTTCCTGTTGAAAACAAGGCGCTCAAGATCAATCCGACACTGGCCAATTCTCTTACAGAGGCTCTCAACGACAAATACCGCAAACTCACCAATCTTGAGGCGGTGGATGACAACGGAGACCTCACTGTCGAAGCGAGCATCAGTTCATACGACGTCAAGGCTGCAGCCATCACGGCAAATGAAGTTGCCGCGCTGAACCGGCTGACGGTGACGGTGAAAGTGAAATTCACGAATTTCAAACATCCCGAGGACAATTTCGAAAACAGTTTCGCCGCATATGAAGATTACGACTCGAGCAACTCTCTGGACTCCGTGGAAGGTGCTCTGTGCGAGACGATAGTCGAGAAACTCGTGGATGACATATTCAACGCAACAGTGGCACAATGGTAAATCTCAGTACAGTTTCCGATTCCGAACTCCGTTGTCTGATAGACGATTATCCGTGGTTTGCGGCAGCACGCTGCGAATACGCACTCCGCACCGGAGATGATATGAAACGTGAAGGCATCTTCCTCATCTCCAGAAGCGAGTGGCGGCAGATGACCGGCAGAAAGGCCGAAGGCAGAAACGCCGTGAGGACTTCCGTCAAACCGCAATATTATGTTGCCGGAGGCGATTATTTTACAAAGGACGACTTCCGCGAACTTCAGGAGAGCGGCCTGGCTTTCGATGCCCCGGTATTCACTCCGGGTGCAACAGGGGAAGTTCCTGCAGCCGAAATTGACAAGGACATCGCCATAGATGAACTCTGCACCGAAACTCTTGCCGGAATCTATGCTCAGCAGGAGTTTTATCAAAGAGCGATAGAAGTTTACGAAAAACTTATTTTGTTATATCCGGAAAAAAGTGTTTACTTTGCATCCCTTATTGAAAAACTGAAAAATTCAAAATTATCATAACTATGCAAGCAACTTATATCATTCTCTCCATCATCATAGTGATTGCAAGCATCCTTCTCACTGCAGTAGTGCTCCTTCAGAACTCGAAGGGCGGCGGACTTGCAGCGAATTTCGCAGCAGGCAATACCACTTTCGGAGTACGCCAGACAGCAGACTTCCTTGAGAAGACCACCTGGGTGCTCGCTGCTGTGGTAATAGTCCTGAGTGTTATCGCAACCTTCGTAATCCCTACGAAGAGTGGTGCATATCAGTCACACGTGAAAGGTCAGATCGAGCAGACGGTGCCTGTGGAAGGTCAACCGGAGTTCCCGGCTACAACAGCTGCTCCGGAGGCTGAATAGTCAGTCTGCCTGTAGAACAGACCCGAGCCGCTAAGGCCCGGGTTTTTTGATGTTTATGAAACTTCTTCTTCACTCCTGCTGCGCCCCCTGCTCGGGTGCCATCATAGAATCTCTCGCCAAAGAGGGAATCAGGCCTGTAGTGTTTTTCTCCAATTCCAACATAGAGAGCCGGGAAGAATATGATAAAAGACTTGCGGAGCTACAGCGCTACTGTGCTCTGTTCGACATCGAACTGGTGGATGACATCTACGACCACGAAGATTGGCTTTCCTATATAAAAGGTCTTGAAAACGAGCCGGAAAGGGGCGGACGCTGCCTGAAGTGCTTCGAATACAGACTTCGCAGAGCTGCCGATTTTGCCGCCCGGAGAGGGCTTGACACACTGACCACATCTCTTGCATCTTCCCGATGGAAGTCACTGGAGCAAGTGGACAAAGCAGGGGCCGCTGCCTGCACCGGCTATCCGTCGGTGGAGTGGTGGGGCAGAAACTGGCGCAAAGGCGGACTGCAGGAGCGCCGCACGGAGATAGTCAGGGAACAGAATTTCTACAATCAGGATTTTTGCGGCTGCGAATTTTCACACCGCAACTCCGACTAATCCAACTTCAGAACAGCCATAAATGCGCTTTGAGGCACCTCCACGGTACCTATCTGACGCATTCTCTTCTTGCCCTGCTTCTGTTTTTCAAGAAGTTTGCGCTTACGGGTGATGTCTCCACCGTAACACTTGGCTGTCACGTCTTTACGCACCTGTCGGACGGTTTCGCGCGCAATAATTTTCGCGCCTATTGCCGCCTGGATGGCAACATCGAACTGCTGACGCGGAATAAGCTCCTTCAGCTTTTCGCATATCTTGCGCCCGAAATCGTAGGCGTGGTCCTGATGGATGAGCGTTGAGAGGGCGTCTGCCGGCTCTCCGTTGAGCAGGATATCGAGTTTGACGAGTTTCGCCGGACGGAATCCCACTATATGGTAGTCGAAAGATGCGTAGCCTTTGGATATTGACTTGAGTTTGTCATAGAAATCAAAGACTATCTCGGAAAGAGGCATCTCGTAGTTGAGTTCGACTCGATCGGCCGTGAGATAGTGCTGGCTCGTGAGCGTACCGCGCTTGTCCAGGCACAGTTTCATAATAGGACCGTAGAACTCGGAACGGGAGATTATCTGAGCCTTGATGTAGGGCTCCTCTATATGGTCTATGAGGGTTGGGGCAGGCAGCCCTGAAGGGTTGTGGACATCCATACACTCCCCCTGGGTGGTATATACCTTGTAGGATACGTTCGGCACTGTGGTGACGACATCCATATCAAACTCCCTGAAGAGCCGTTCCTGCACAATCTCCATATGGAGCAGGCCGAGAAAGCCGCAGCGGAAGCCGAAGCCCAGAGCGAGTGAACTTTCCGGTTCGAATACTAAAGAAGCGTCGTTGAGCTGGAATTTTTCGAGAGAAGCGCGCAAGTCCTCGTATTCGTCTGCGGTCACAGGGAACATTCCGGCGTAAAGCATCGGCTTGACGTCTTCGAAGCCGGCGATGGCGCTTTCGCAAGGATTATCCACGTGTGTTATGGTATCGCCCACCTTCACCTCAACGGCCGACTTGATGCCGGAAATGATGTATCCGACCGAGCCGCACGGAATTTCCTGACGCGGGAACATCTTCATCTTCAGCGCACCTACCTCATCCGCCACATATTCCTTGCCGGTGTTGACGAATTTCACTTTATCGCCGGTCCTGACACTACCGTTGACGACTTTGAAATAGGCGATTATGCCTCGGAACGAATTGAAAACGGAGTCGAATATGAGTGCTTGAAGCGGTGCATCCGGATTGCCTTTGGGAGCAGGAACTCTCTCCACTATGGCCCTGAGGACTGCTTCAACGCCTTCTCCGGTGCGGGCCGAGGCGAGGAGCACATCATCCGGGTCGCAGCCGAGCAGGTCGACTACCTGGTCGCGCACGACATCCACCATTGCGGCATCCATATCGATTTTGTTCAGTACCGGAATAATCTCAAGATCGTGGTCTATGGCGAGATACAGGTTTGATATGGTCTGGGCCTGTATGCCCTGGGTGGCGTCCACCACCAGAAGCGCTCCTTCACAGGAGGCTATGGCCCGGGAAACCTCATACGAGAAGTCCACGTGGCCGGGAGTATCGATAAGATTGAGAATATACGTTTCCCCCTCACATTCGTATTCCATCTGAATGGGGTGGCTCTTGATGGTGATGCCTTTTTCCTTTTCCAGATCCATCGAGTCGAGTACCTGATTCTCCATATCTCTCTGCTCCAGAGTATGGGTCAATTCAAGCATACGGTCGGCGAGCGTACTCTTACCGTGGTCGATATGGGCGATTATGCAGAAGTTCCTGATGTTTTTCATATCTGCGAAAATACAAATGATTTCCTAATTTTTCAGGGAAATGGTGTCAATCCCCGAAGACGGGATGACCTGCAAGGATGATTCGGGACAGAATCCCCCTTTTCTCATTTTCAAAACGGCTTCTCAATCATACTCTTTATTTTAGTTGCAAGATGGCCTCCTGAAACTGAATTAACGGCGTACGAAGTCGCCTATAGGATCACCTATGTTGAAAGTGAGCGACTGAGCCTTGCCGCCCTTCATCTTGAAGGTCAGGTCGAAGTTGCCCGCTCCGTCAACGTGGAACGAGAACTTGTCTGCATTCTTGTGCTTGAGAGGGCTGTCAACCTTTTTGAGCGAGAACCAGAGTTCGCCGTTCTTTTCATATACCCTGGCCTCTCCGAAAGCATCCAGGAAATATGTGCCGATATATGCCTTTGCCGGCTGAGCCGCCACAAATTCCTCCTTCGGCTTGTCCTCCTTCTTCTCAGGACGGCTGTCCTCCTGGAAATCAACCAGATACTTGTGGGCATAGTCAGGTCCGTCCTCTATGCCGAGATACAGGTCTATGAGCTTGCGGGCAATTCCTTCCTGAGGATCAGAAGTGCTGCCGTTGGTGGTGAGCACTGCAATGCCCATCTTGAGATCAGGCACGAATCCCACGATGGAAGTATAGCCGTATGCAAGACCGGTGTGGCGGATGAAGCGGCATTTGCGCGACTGTTCCACCGTCCAGCCCTGTCCGTATGTGCAGACTCTTTCATCGTTGAAGCTCGTGATGGTCTGCGGATAGAACAGGCGGTCGTGGTTCTTGCGGGAAATGATGGTGTCACCTTCAAACACACCGTGGTTGAGGTGCATCTTGAGCCAGTTGCCGAGATCGGCTGCCGTGGTCTGGACAAATGCCGCCGGAGCTACTGCGCTCATCCATACGAAACCGTCCTGGCGGTCGTCACGATAGTGAGGAACCATCTTGCCCTTATCCCAGTCGTAACGCACGTTGTAGCCGTATGCCAGATCCTTCGAAGTGAAGAAAGATTTGTTGCCGGTTGTGGAGTGGGTCATCTTCAGAGGCTTGTAGATGCGCTCCTCGATGGCGTCCTCCCATTTCATACCTGTATATTTCTCGATGATTTTTGCTGAAACCGTGTACATCTCATTGTTGTACGCATATGTGGTGCGGAAGCTGTAGGTCGGCTGAATCTGCGAGAAGATATGGTAGAGGTCGTCACGGTCGTATCCGAACATAGGAAGGTCATCCATTGCATAAGTCTTCCATCCGGTATGATGGGTGTTGACTTCCTGTACCTGCATATTTTTGGTAGCCCATTCGTCATAGAGCTTGAAATCGGGAAGATGCTTGATGACAGGGTCGTTCCACTTCACGTCATAGTCGTCGATGACGGTGGCCAGAAGTGCGCCCGTGAAAGCCTTGGAAGTAGAGCAGATGACATACTGGGTTGTGACAGGGTCAACGTCCACACCTGCACTGTCGAGCCTGGTCTTTCCGAAGCCTTTGAGATATACGACTTCGCCGTCCTTCACTACAACGACTGTCATTGACGGGAGATTCCACTCATCGAATGTCTTCTTACAATATTCGTCAAAGCCGGCAGGAACATTCTGGGCCTGGGCAGAGCTGCCGAGCAGCAGGGCGACGCCGAGTGTCGCGAGAAACATTAGTTTTTTCATATCGGTTGAATTGTATTGTTTTTAATCTTTTGAAAGAAGTACCGTAGCGCTGGCGGCCACACCCTCTTCGCGGCCGGTGAAGCCGAGATGCTCGGTGGTAGTGGCCTTCACGCTGACGCGATCCTGGGTGATTTGCATATCTGAAGACAGCGTTTCGCGCATCTGCTGCACATATGGAGCCACTTTCGGCTTCTGAAGCATAAGGGTGCAGTCCGCATTCACCACAGACCATCCCCTTTCGGCTATCATAGCGACGGTGCGGCGCAGAAGTATGCGGCTGTCGATGCCTTTGAATTCGTCGCTGGTGTCGGGGAAATGGAGACCGATATCGCCCAGTGATAGAGCTCCGAGAAGGGCATCACACAGAGCGTGGATTAGCACGTCTCCATCGGAATGGGCCACACAGCCCTGCCTGTGGGGGATTCGGACACCGCCAAGGGTGAGTGTAAGGCCCTCTGAAAGCCGGTGGACGTCAAATCCGTTTCCAATTCTGTATTCCATAGCGGATAATGATTATTCTACAAATTTAAAAAAATGTTAACTTTGTAACAATTAAAAAAGAGGATTTATGGCCCGCATAAGTTTTTTCAGCATTCCACAGCACCGCAAGTTCAGTTATAAACCGCGCTACTGGGACCCTGCAAAAGAGCATATCAAGGAACTTGAAGAGAAATACGGATCACAGCAGAAGGAGCCTGAACGCTATGTCCCTGGCAAAGCCATACGCAAAGCCTACCGGGACGGCAGCATACAGGGCGAAACGGTCGGTGAAAGCAACAGGCTTCTCAGAAGGCTTCTGGTCTTCGCGGGCGTGATTCTGGCCTGCCTGGTGGCATATTATCTGGCTGAAGGGCTGGTTCTTATCCTGAAGTAACAGGCATACCGATGCTGAAAGTCCTACCGCAGAACATTTCCAATCTCATTGCCGCCGGAGAGGTAGTTTCCCGTCCTTCTGCGGTGGTCAAGGAGTTGATGGAGAACGCCGTCGATGCCGGAGCCCGCTCCATAAGCGTCATCGTGCTCGATGCCGGCAAAACCCTGATACAGGTAATCGACGACGGCTGCGGAATGAGCGCGGAAGACGCCGTGCTCTGTTTCGAGCGTCACGCCACTTCCAAGATAGACTGCGCCGAAGATCTTGAAAAAATCTCGACATACGGCTTCCGCGGGGAAGCGCTTCCGAGTATCGCCGCCATTGCGGAAGTGACGCTCAAGACTCGTCGGGAGCAGGACGAGACGGCGACAAAGGTGGAGGCTGCGGCATCCAAAATCATATCGGCAGAGTGGGCGGCTGCACCGAAGGGTACATCCATCGCTGTGCGCAACATCTTCTACAATGTACCGGCCCGCAGAAAATTCCTGAAATCGGACAACGTGGAACTGCGCAACATTATTCAGGAATTCACCCGCATTGCGCTGATCCGGACCGGGCTTTCCCTGAAACTCACTTCGCAGGGCAAGGAAATATACAATCTCAAGCCTGCGCAGAACACAAAACAGCGCATACGCGACCTGTTCGGGACAAATCTGGCCAACAGCCTCGTGCCGGTCAAGGTAGATACCACCGTAGTGAAAGTGAGCGGCTTCATAGGCAATCCGGAAGATGCCGTCAAGCGTCAGGGCAATCAGTTTTTCTTCGTGAACGGCAGGTATTTCCGTTCGCCTTTCTTCCACAAGGCCGTCTGCAAGCCGTACGAGAACCTTGTTGCTCCCGACTCCACACCTGCATACTTCATCTTCCTCGAAAGCGAGCCGGAGAAAGTGGACGTCAACATCCATCCTTCTAAGACAGAGGTCAAATTCGAAGACGAGCCGGTCATATTCGAGATACTGATGGCCTGCGTCCGCGAAAGCCTCGGAAAGAACGACTTCACCCCGAGCATAGATTTCGATATGAAGGGCGCGCCGGAAATTCCTATTTTCCCTGTCGGAGGCAACGGACCGGACTTCAGACCAATCCAGCCTCCTGCAATGGGCTTTGATCCGCTGTTCAACCCTTTCAATGAGACGCGTTTCGAAAACGAAGGGCTTTTCTGCGAAGAACCCTCCTGCGAGGCGCAGGCGGACATTATGGTGGTGCAGAAAAAATACATCGTCACGCCGGTACGCTCCGGCCTTATGATAGTCAACATCACTCGCGCCAGAGAAAGGATATTCTTCGAGAGATATCTGCAGAAGATTGTGGAGCATCTGCCGGTAAGCCAGCAGACACTTTTTCCCGTCACAATCGACCTTGGTCCGGAAGACCACCTGGTCTTGCTCCAGCAGCCGGAACTCCTGACGGAACTGGGCTTTGACATAAGAGATTTCGGCGGCAACTCGGTGGTGGTTTACGGCCTTCCCGAAAACTATCCGATGGGCGAAGCCGACGTCAAAGACAGCATCGACGAACTGCTCTCCGCACTGAAGGACGATACCGCCACGGACGACACACGCCATCTTCTGGCTGCCAGAATGGCGAAAAGTGCCGCCAAACACGGTGCCGAGCCTGCCGGCAGGGAAGCGGCACAATTGTTGGTCGATACTCTGTTTGCGTGCCGCGAGCCGAACCTGACTCCCGACGGCCGCAAATGTGTAACAATATTGACATTAGAAGAATTGGACAAGAAATTATGAATGCTTTCGGAAGAGGAGGTTTCTGGGGAATGCTCACCCCGGTGGTCAAGAATCTGATAATAATAAATACGGTGGTCTGGATAGGAAGCGAACTGATCGGGGGAAGGATGCTTGAAGTCTTCGCGCTGTTTCCGTTCGAATCGCCGTTTTTCAAATGGCATCAGATTGTTTCGCATATGTTTATGCACGGGGGCTTCTGGCACCTGTTCTTCAATATGTACACTCTGATGATTTTCGGAACGGTACTTGAAAGGCAGTGGGGCGACAGGAAGTTCCTGCTGTTCTATTTCGTCACCGGCATAGGAGCGGCGCTTTGCCATAACCTCGTGCTGCATCTCCAAATCGGCAGTGCAATGGCTTCCGGGGATATTCTGGCGGCACAGACAATTATGAGAATCCCGACTGTCGGTGCATCGGGCGCCATCTATGGTGTACTGCTTGGCTACGGTATGCTTTTCCCGAACAGCGTGATGCAACTCATTTTCCCTCCTGTTGAACTGAAGGCGAAATGGTTTGTGCTCATATTCGCAGCCATCGAACTCGTGACCGGACTGACAGGTCTTGGAGGAGGCATAGCCCACTTCGCCCACCTCGGAGGCATGCTGTTCGGACTCATACTCATACTGTACTGGAAGAAGCAAAATAGAATGTATTATTGATGGCAAGGACGGTAAAGGACAGTCGGAAAAAGCAGAAATACAAGAGCTACAAGCGCCCGAGACAAGGTCCTCCGGTGGGTAAGATCGTGTTCAGGGTTGTATCTTCCGTGGCTGCACTCTCGCTCGCGACGGCATATCTGTCCGTCTTCATCAATCCTACCGGATTCTGGCTTCCGATGTTCTTCGGGCTCTATTTCATCCCTCTTTTCCTGGTCAACCTCCTTCTGCTGATTGCAGGCATCTGGCGCAGGAGGCTCTCGTTTCTGATTCCTATGCTGGCACTGTTTCCGTCCATCTTCGTCATGAATCAGTTCGCCAAGGCAGGCAACGAGGAGAAAGTCTATGGCGGGGAGAACATCAAAGTACTGTCATACAACCTTGGACGATATGAAGCTGCCTCGCGGGGAGTTTCAGTGGAAGGGGCCGTCGCCGGCATCAGGGATTTCATCCGCGAAGAAAAGGCTGATATCGTCTGCCTCCAGGAGTTCAAGGCCTCAGACACCGGATTGGTCAGAAAACTCCTTCCGGATTATCCTTACAGAGCGTATTACTTCTTCAAGGGCAAATACTATTTCGGGAACGTCACCCTGAGCAGATATCCCATAATCGAGAACGAAGTCATAAAATTCAAGCAGAGCACCAACCTCTGTCTCGAATCCGATATCAAGGTGGGAAAGCGGCTCGTCAGCATCTACAACTGCCATCTGGAATCCAATTCGGTTTCGTTCACAGCCCTCATCAAGAGACTGCGCAACAGAAAATTATCATCCGACGACCTGTTGGGAATGCACGAAAGAGTCAAGGAGGCCACGCTAAGGCGCGCAATTCAGGTGGATTCCGTGCTCAGAAGGGAATCCTCGACCAGCACTCCTTCCATTGTCTGCGGCGACCTGAACGACACCCCGCTCTCCTACGCCTACCACAATCTCAGCCGGAGGAAGAAAGACAGCTTCGTGGAGGCAGGAAGCGGTTTCAGCAGCACCTACTCCAAGTTCTGGCCGCTGCTGAGGATAGATTACATACTCCTTCCGAAAGAATACAACGCCAGCCATCACGAGATAAAGCGGATACCTTATTCGGACCACTATCCCGTTTCGACCGTAATATATTTTGAAGAAAATGAATAAAGAAGAAAACATTATCGACTTGGCCGAAATTGACGAGGCCGTCGAAATCCTCAGGCAGGGAGGCATCATCCTTTACCCGACCGACACTGTATGGGGACTTGGTTGCGATGCCACCAACAGCGAAGCAGTGGAAAAGATATATGCGCTGAAGAAGCGTTCCGACAGCAAGAGCCTCATCACACTTGTTTCGGATGCCGATATGATAGGAAAATACGTGAAGGTGATTCCCGAAATAGCCGTCAACCTCATAGAAGTCAACGACAAGCCTATGACTATCATCTATCCGGGAGCAATGGGGCTGGCAGGCAACGTAATAGCAGAGGACGGCTCGGTGGGGATACGCATTCCGCAGCACGATTTCTGCAAACAGCTCATCCGCCGGTTCAGGAAGCCTATCGTCTCGACTTCAGCCAACATCTCCGGCGAAAGCGCTCCATCTTTCTACGAAGACATCCCTATAGAAATCATTGAAGCGGCAGACTGGGTGGCAGACCCTGTATTGCAGGAAGGCTCCACCGGAGAACCTTCCCAAATAATCAAAGTAGGCCTCGGCGGAGAGATTCAGATAATCCGCGGATAATCAGACTCTGGGCCACTCGCCCACTTCCATATCCCTGACCACACCCTCTTCGATTCTGAATCGGAGTGCAGTGCGGACAAGGTGGAATCCCTGCAAGCCGGCCGCACCTGGATTCAGTACCAGCATATTGTAATGCCGGTCGTTGACTACTTTCAGTATATGTGAGTGGCCGCAGACAAAGATGTCCGGTCTGTGGGCCTCGATAAGCCTCAGGGCTCTGTAGTCATACCTGCCGGGGTAGCCGCCGATGTGCATCATCAGAACCTTCTTCCCCTCTACGTCCATCACCTGACATACGGGATAATCGCCACGGATGTCATATCCGTCGCAGTTGCCGTAAACACCCACCAGAGGCTTCACCCTTGCAATCTGCGCCGCCGTTTCGGCATTGCCGAAATCTCCGGCATGCCATATTGTATCGACAGGCTCGAGAAAAGCCTTGAGCTTGTCGTCGAAATGGCAGTGAGTATCAGATATGAGACCGATATAGGCCAAATTCTACAGCTTTATTATAATCTTCTTGCGATAGAGCACCATTGCCATTGCCACAAAGAGGGCAACCATACACAGAGCATAGAAGAGCGAAGCGAATTCGTTGTTTCCGCCGAGCCAGCTGCAGCAGCAGTTGGTATAGAACCACCCGAGGCAGTTGCGGCCGCTTCCGTCGGCTGCAGTCCAGTGGATGATACGGCCGAATGTCTTTACGAAAATGCCGGCCATCGCAAATGCGAAGAGAGGATTCATACCCATTGCCTTGAACGGAATGAAATATCGCTCCTTGCCCCTGACATCTATCCAATACACGAAGAAAGCAAGGCAGAGGATTGCCCAGCCGCCTGCGTAAAGCACGTATGAGCCTGTCCAGAGCGGCTTGCTGATAGGAAGCCATATACTCCAGATGCAGCCGAGAGCAAGACAGATGACGGCAGTGGTGTAGAGTTTTGCCACGGCGTTGATTTTTGTGTCGGCATTGCGTATCATAAGGCCTATGAAATAGCCGAGAAGGACTGTGCCTGCCCCTGAAAGAGCTCCGAGAAGGCCTTCCGGATCAAATGCCTGACCATAGCCGTGATATACGTGGGCGTCACCCAGAAGAGCGATATCGATTTTTCCGGAGATATTGCCTTCGAGGGTTGACCAGCCGGGCTCGGTGCCAAACACCATAAGGATAATCCAGTGCAGGACGGTGACGGCCGCCAGGCCGAAGATTATCTTCTTCGGAGTCTTGAGCCAGAGTGCCAGGAATCCACCTATGATGTAACACATGGCGATGCGCTGGAGAACACCGAATATGCGGACGTTTTGCAGCCAGTACACCCAGTTCTGGGCGAATGACCAGCTCGGGTCGTGAGGCGACGTCGGGTAGAACGGAAATAGATTCAGTCCGAGACCCACAAGGAAAATGAGGACTCCGCGCACCACGAGTTTTCTTATGCTTTTTCCGTTGAGGGAATCACCGTACTTGGCGAAGGAGAACGCCATTGCGACTCCTACGCAGAAAAGGAAGAAAGGGAAAACGAGGTCCGTAGGCGTGCAGCCGATCCACGGGGCATGTTTGAGAGGTGGGAAAATATGAGCCCATGAACCGGGATTGTTGACAAGAATCATTCCGGCGACTGTCATTCCACGAAGCACGTCGAGGGCTGCATATCTCTGTGTTTTTACTTGTGCCATACAGTTTTTGATTGTTACGTTTCGCAAAATTACAATTATTTATTAAATTTGTGACTATGGAATTGTTTTACTCCGCAAATGTATCTGCCGGCGGAACCACCCTCGACAGCGAGGAATCCGCCCACTGCATCAAGGTGCTCCGCCACCGCAGCGGAGACTCCATCAATGTCGTTGACGGGCACGGTATGCTCTACAGATGTACCATTCTCGACGACAACCCCAGAGCTGTCTCTTTCAGAATTGACGAATCCGTCGAGAACTACGGCTCGCACGATTATCGTCTGCATATGGCTGTGGCCCCTCCGAAAAATCCCGACCGCTTCGAATGGTTCGCCGAGAAAGCGACCGAGATAGGGGTGGACAGCATAACCCCTCTTTTCGGCGACTATTCCGAGAGAAAGATTTTCAAACCCGAGCGCGTGGAGCGCATTCTCATATCAGCGGCGAAACAGTCTCACAAAGGCACTATTCCCACTCTCAACCCGGCAGTGAGCGTCAGGCAGTTCATTGAGGAGCATTCCTCAGACACGGGCGCACGCCTGATCTGCTACTGCGATGAGGCAGAGGGCAAGACCGATATTATGGAAGCTCTCCGCGGGGCGGACCGGGCCACGATTATGATAGGCCCCGAGGGCGATTTCTCAAGAAGCGAGATATCTCTGGCACTCAGCAGCGGATGGAAGACGGTCTCGCTGGGCGACAGCCGCCTGCGCATCGAAACGGCAGCCGTAACCGCCACTGCCGCAATGTACCTTCTTTCAATCGGCAAACGACAGTACAAGCAATAAAATAATACAAAACCAATATAATCAGCTCTTCTATGGAACAAAAGTATGAAGCCCTGTTTTCACCCTGGAAGATAGGCAATGTGGAAATCAAGAACCGAATCGTAATGACCTCAATGGGCGGTACCTCCATCTTCGGATGGCTGGAACCGAACCATTTCGACAAGGAGGCCGCCAACTTTCTTCTCGAACGCGCCAGAAACAACGCCGGCCTGATTCTGCCCGGCATAGCCCCGATCAGGGACATCATTCTGGGCAAATGGCTCTATCAGGGCAAAGGAAAATATAAGGAGCTGAAAAAGTTTATGGATGAACTGCACAAGACCGGATGCAAGATGTTCGTCCAGCTTACCGCCGGTTTCGGCCGCAGCATGGCCATAAACGACATAATGGTAAAGGCCTGCAAGAACAAGGCTCTCGGTTTCGTGATGAAGCCGATTCTCGATATGGACTACCTCACCGCATCCGCATCGGCCACCCCCAACCGCTGGGAGGATACCTGCTACTCGCGCCCCTTCACTAAGAAGGAAATCAACAAGATGGTCGAGGCTTTCGCCAAGACCGCGAAGCTGTGTATGGATGCAGGAGTTGACGGAGTGGAGATTCACGCAGTCCACGAAGGCTATCTTCTGGACCAGTTCACGATGAAGTACACCAACCAGCGTACCGACGAATACGGCGGAAGTTTCGAAAACTGCTACCGCTTCCCTGTAGAGATAGTCAAGGCCATCAAGGCCGCCTGCGGCAAGGATTTCCCGGTTTCGCTGCGCTACTCTGTTGTTTCCAAGACAAAGGACTTCGGCAAGGGCGCTCTTCCGGGCGAAGAGTATGTAGAGGTGGGCCGCGATATGGAGGAGAGCGAGAAAGCCGCACGCTATCTTCAGGATGCCGGATACGATATGCTCAACTGCGACAACGGCACGTACGATGCCTGGTACTGGGCTCATCCGCCTATGTATATGCCGCAGAACTGCAACCTCGATGATGTAAAGCACATCAAGAAATTCGTCGATATCCCTGTCGTATGCGCAGGACGAATGACTCCGGAGGTTGCCGCCGAAGCCATCGCAGCAGGCGAGCTTGACGCAATGGGTGTGGCGCGCCAGTTCCTTGCAGACCCCGAGTGGATAACGAAACTGATGAACGGAGACGAGGCGTCGATCAGGCCCTGCATCTGCTGCCACAACGCCTGCTTCAATATGGCCCACTACAAAGGCGTGGGCAACGACCAGCCGCTTTCCGACAATATGGGTATGGCCCGCTGTGCGGTGAACCCCACCACGATGCAGTCGCGCAAATACAGGATTATCCCTACCGCCAGACCGAAGAAGGTCGCCGTCATCGGTGCCGGCGTAGGCGGAATGGAGGTGGCGAGAGTGCTTGCCCTCAGAGGCCACAAACCTGTGATTTTCGAGAAGTCCGACCGTCTCGGCGGAGTGTTCAACTTTGCGGCGGCTCCATCTTTCAAGGAGAAGGACAGGGAGCTTCTCAAGTGGTACGACAAGGAACTGAAGGATCTTGGCATTGAAGTGAGATTCAACACCGAGATAAGGTCGGAGGCCGACCTTGAAGGTTTCGACAGGATTGTAGTGGCTACCGGCGCGAAGGCCAACCGCCCTCCCATCAAGGGCATCGAGCGCTCCATCGAGGCCTGCAAATATCTCGGCGGGGCTGAGGTCGGACAGAAAGTCATCATCATCGGCGGAGGCCTCTCAGGCTGCGAAATCGCATACGACCTCTATCTCAAGGGAAAGACTCCGGTGATTGTCGAGATGAAGAACGACCTTATCGCCGTGGCCGGTGTATGCCTGGCTAACAGCTCATATCTGCGAGACTTCTTCGCCCTGAACAAGGTCGAAGTCCATCTCGACACCAAACTGAAGGAGTTCACCGAAAAGGGCGTCACCGTAACCGACAAGGAGGGCAGAACCTTCGAGATCGAAGGCGATACCGTCATCACCTCGATGGGATACAAACCGACTCCGCTGTTTGCGGGCAGCAGAAAGGTTCAGTTCGTGGGCGACTGCAGGAAGGTAGGCAACCTGCGTACCGCCATCTGGCGCGCCTGGGACGTGGCAATGAAAATATAATAGGAAAAAGATATGGCATATCAGTACAAAATGAAGCTCACAGATGAGCAGAAAGCGATCCTCGAAGGGTCGCAGGGCCCGGTAAAGGCCAAAGTAATGGAGACAATCGTCAGATACGGCGATATGTTCGAGGCTACCGAACTCGTGAAGGTTACCCACGGACAGGGCCACCTCGTGACCTCATTCGGTCTGTCTCTCCTCAAACCCGTCTACAGGACAATGGATGAACTCATAGATGCAGGCCTCAAGGTCGAAGAGGGCTTCACAATGGACCCGCGTCCTGCAGACTTCAGTAACACACCCTGCTCTCTTATCGACAAACTGCTGATAAAGACAATCCTCTACGGCAAGCAGAAAGACTATGAAGAGCAGCTCCGTAAGCTCGGCCTCGTCAGGGACGATGCCTTCAGTTGCGCCTGCTACTTCGACGAGATGGGCAACATCCCTTCAAAGGGTGACGTCCTCTCCTGGGCCGAATCAAGCGCCGTGAACTATGCCAACTCCGTGCTTGGCGCCCGGTGCAACCGCAACTCCGGAATGATTGACATATTCGGCTCCATCATCGGTTTCGTTCCGAAGTTCGGACTGCTGACCGACGAAGGCCGCAAGGCAAAATGGAAAGTGATTGTCAAGACCGAAAAGAAACCTCTGCCGCAGATTCTCGGCTCGGCTATCGGCATCAAAGTGATGGAGGACGTCCCTTATGTGGTCGGGCTCGACAAATGGATCGGCACAGAGCTCAACGATGAATGCAAGGCATATCTGAAGGATTTCGGAGCAGCCACAGCATCCAACGGTGCCGTGGGCCTCTACCACATCGAGAACGTCACCCCTGAGGCAGTGGAGCAGGGAGAGAAACTGCTCGTGGAAGGATACAGGGAATATGTCATTGATGACGAAGAACTCGAAAGGGTTTACAAGTCCTATCCGAACATCTGGAAAAAGCCGGAGAAGGCAGGCAATCTCGCATTCATCGGCTGTCCGCATCTTTCAAAGGTGCAACTCGAGGATTGGGCGGACCGCATCATCGGTGCCGTCAAGGCCGCCGGCCGCACTAAAGTGGCCGTCGATACAGTGCTCTGCACCGCACCTCCGGTGAGGGAAGCGTTCGCCAGGAGTCCTAAATATGCGCAACTCATCGCCACGGGAGCGAAACTCACCACCATCTGTCCGCTTATGTACACGTCGAATCCTCTCACCAAGTCAAAGAGGATAATGACCTGCTCGAACAAACTGCGCACCTATTCCATGGCGCGCTATTTCAAGGACGACGAACTTCTCGCAATCATCTCAGGAAAAAAGGAGGACTGAACTATGAAAGAATTCAAAGGACGCGTCATAAACGGCGGATACTACAAAGGCGAAGCCGTAGTGTCCCATCAGGGAGTGAACACTCTTGCAACGTTCCAGAGTTCGGCACTGGCACACGCAAGCAAAGTGACCGTTGCAGACCAGAACAACCCCGACATATATCAGAAGAACATCACCGGCAAGGCTCTCTGCCTGCCTCAGACCATCGGCTCCACAACAGGAGGAATGGTGCTTCAGGTGATCTGTTCGATGGGGATAAACCCCGCCTGCATGCTCTTTTCAGAGCATATCGATTCCCTTGCGGGAGCGGGAGTGATTCTGTCTGTCGTATGGGAGAACAGCAAGCTGATTGCCATTGACCGGCTGGGACAGGAATTTCTCGACACCGTCAGGACCGGCGACACTATAGAAGTCACCGAAGACGGTATCGTGAGAATCCTGGATTAGGGCCTATTCTTCGTAGAGAAGGTACGGTTTGCGCTGGACTTTGAAGTTTTTGACGTCATCGGCCCACATGGCCTTGATTTCATCTGCGCTGCAGCCCTGCTTTATCATTTTGCGCACATAGTCGCGTCCGATGAGAAGTTCGAAGAACGGGCGGAAGAAATGGTCGTCAAGATTGAGATTGTTGTAAGCGTCTATGACATATTCGAGGTTGATGCCTTTGGCATTGACCTCGTCTGTTGACGGGACGCTCCTCAAATCCACTCCATAACATTCCTTGTCGAGCTGAGGAGGGAACTTGGCTCCCTGGATGCTGCGCGGAGTGAAGGAGAAGGAATAGCCCTTCATATTCGGATGGCCGTACATCTGAAAAGCCTGGGAAGTACCCCTGCCGAGGCTGACAGGTGTCGCTTCAAAATAGCAGGTGGAAGGATAGAGGTAGATGGACCTCATATCAGGGAGGTTTGGAGACGGCTTGACCGGAAGCACATACTTCGAGCGGTGGGTGTAGTTGCGGCACTTGATGACGGTCAGGTCGCACTGCTCTCCGTCGGGCAGCCACTTCTCGCCGTTTATCATCTGAGCAAGTTCGCCCAGAGTCATACCGTGACATACCGGAACAGGTATTGCGCCCACTCCCGATTTGTATTTCATATCGAGAATCGGACCATCGACATAGAATCCGATAGGGTTCGGACGGTCAAGTACGATCATCTTCTTGCCGTTTTCGGCACATACGGCCATCATTCTCTTCATCGTGGCGTTGTAGGTATAGAACCGGCAGCCCACGTCCTGAAGGTCGAATACCAGAACGTCGAAACCGTCTATGGTCTCCTGATTGAGCGAATCTCCGTAGAGCGACTTGATTGGAATGCCTGTCTGTTCGTCTATTGAGCTCTTGACTGTTTCACCTGCATCGGCAGTGCCGCGGAAACCGTGTTCAGGCGACATTATGAATACTACGTTCACACCTTTTTCCAGGCAGACGTCAAGAACGTGCTTGCCGCTGGAGGGCAAAATGCCGGTCTGGTTGGAAAGGATGCACACTCTCTTTCCCTGAAGCAGAGGGATGTACTGGTCAACGCTTTCGGCTCCGGGCATAATCCGCTCCCCGGCAAATCCGGTGACGGCGGCGAGAACAAGACTCGCAAGAAGAAGAATTTTTTTCATATCTTACTAAAATTGTGGTGTTTCAGAAAAGAAGCGTACGGGTCTGCTCGTCCTCGACAAGAATGTTGACCTTAAGAGTCTCCTCGGGAAGAAGTTCTTCTATCATTTCAGGCCATTCGATAAGGCAGAGACCGTCGGAGTCGAAGTATTCATAGAGTCCTATGTCCATAGCTTCGGAGAGTCTGTTGATACGGTAGAAATCAAAATGATATACTGCTTTTCCGTCAGCGGAGGCATACTCGTTCACAATCGTGAAAGTCGGGCTGTTGACAACGTCTTCCACTCCAAGGAGGTTGCAGATGGCTGTTATGAAGGTGGTCTTGCCTGCGCCCATACCGCCGTAAAAGGCTATGATACGGCTTTTTCCGATGTGTTCGAGAAAGACCTTGGCCGCACGCTGAAGATCCCCGGTCCCATTGATTTTGATTTCTGTCATTTCCTCTTCAAATCTCTTTATCCGGACAAAAATAATAAAAAATCAGCTAATCAAATATGGTTGGATTGCCCTTCCCACGACAGGACGTTCCGATGAGGCACTATAAAACCAGCGCCCCAACTTTATATGATGTGCGGGTAAGCATCAGAAATATACCTTGTCAATAAAAAATCCCTTATATTTGCAAGCGAGTGTACTATGTGTATATGTAAGATAGAGTAAAGTATTGGTCCGATTTGTCTGATTACGATTTTGATACAGCCAAGGCGATGTTTACCACCAGCCGCTGGCTTTACGTCGGGTATATGTGTCATCAGACCATTGAAAAGATCTTCAAAGCCTATTGGTGCACAAAATCTACACAGACTACGCCGATGTCCCATAATCTCATCAATATCGCTCAGAGTTGTGGCTTGATGTCATTATTGGATGAAGACCAGAAAATGTTCCTTAGCGAAATAATGCCGTTGAACATAGCAAAAGAGTACAAGAGGGCCGTAATGGATCAATTAGGCTCTGCTTCCGTGTACCTGTATGGTTCATATAGCAAAGGGACTGCACACGAAAACAGCGACATTGATTTGGCCGTGGTTGTTCCGCACTTGGATAGTGATTATATGTCAACTTCCGCTAAATTGTGGAGAATCACGATGGACATCAATACATTGATTGAACCGGTACTCATCGAAGAGTGCCATCCTTCTCCGTTGTACGAAGACATTCTCCGCACGGGCGTTCTCGTGTAAAGCCCAGTTTTCGCACTGAAAATATCATTAATATTTTCAATCAATTTTTTTCGATTTTCTCATTTTCTTATCAAAGCTAGAGAATGCGGGCCATAATTCCTTGTTTTTGCTGTTTTTGGCCCTCATTCAATATGAAAAATCTCTTGAAAACTCAGCGGAATTGAAAGGGAAATGACTATTTTCGCTGAGTTTTAAAACACGCCAATAGGCTTTCCGCGTGCACAAAACACATATTTCCATCAAATAATAGTGTAAATGACATCTTTCTCAAGTAATTTCAAACGAATCATACAGCGTGTAAAAGAGTTGTTTTGTAAATTCTCATACTTTTGAAGAATGGAAAATCGCAGCAGAAAAGGGAAACGCCTCCGCTCAATAAAAAACAGGTAAAGCTTACTATGAGGGAAACGGTGTGTCTCAAGACTATGCGTAGTCAGTTTTCTGGTATCGCAAGGCAGCAGAGAAAGGATATTCTGATGCAATAACTAAATTGAAGAAGATCGAAAAAATGATTGGTTAACCGAATAATAGAAAACGTATCCAGATAAGTAAATCTCATGAATTTTTGCTGGGGAACAATAATTTTAATAAATTTGGACCAAACAACAATCTTGTGCAATGGAACTCATTTATTTACTGATAGCTGCGTTGCTTCCGGCCTTATTGCTTATATATTACATTTTCCGTAGAGACCAATTGAACCCGGAACCGAAATGGCAACTTGTAAAAGGTTTCTTCTTCGGGGTTGCATCTGCATGCCTTGTCTTGATGGTTTTTGCCGGTTGTGAAAGCCTACAAGACGAATCTCCGACTACATTGGGAAGCGCGATTATTCAGGCTTTCTGTTATGCTGCCATTCCGGAGGAGCTGTCCAAACTCCTGATGTTGTGGCTTTTAGTACGCAGAAATAAGTTTTTCGATGAAAACATAGACGGGATTGTTTATTCAGTGTGTGTTGGGATGGGGTTTGCGGGGGCAGAGAATATATTGTATCTGATAAGTAATTACGATTCCTGGGTATATGTAGGAATATCAAGGGCATTAATATCAGTGCCGTGTCACTTTTTCCTTGCTGTTGTGATGGGGTATTATTATTCTCTAGCTCATTTTGGAGACGCGGGGCAAAAAAGAAAAAATCTTTGTCTGGCTATCATTGTTCCAATCTTGATTCACGGTGCGTTTGACAGTGTGTTGTCTTTTGTGAGCATTGTGCCTGTCCTAGGTCTTATCATCACAATTTGTTTTTTTGTGTTTTTCAAGAAAATACGTCTCTTCGCTTCGGGGAGAATCGCTGAACTGTATAAAAAGGACGAGTCACATTTTCAGGGATGATGCGATATAGAGATATAAGAAAGTAAACTGAATCAATTATGAGAAAGTCCTTCTATATAACATTTTCTAACATATTGCAGCAGAAAGCCTTGCATTCAGCTTATCAAGAGCCCTCTGTGTACGTTCAATCTTTTTCCTGAGCAGTTCCTG
>JAGHST010000002.1 GCA_018065695.1 Candidatus Cacconaster caballi
TTATTAACATTGGATATCGGGCGTCGCGCAAAGGGTTTTTCCGAGTGATGCCGGGATTCAAAAAAACTGAAAAAATGACTGATCCAATTGCAGATTATCTGACCAGAGTTCGCAATGCATACCTCGCCGGCCACAAGACCGTGGAGGTTCCTGCTTCGAAGATGAAAGTCGAGTTGACCCGCATTCTCCACGAAAAGGGTTACATCATGGCTTACAAGGTTGTCGAAGGCAAACCTTACAACACAATCAAGATGGCTCTCAAGTATCACCCTGAGACAAAGAAGGCTGCCATCAAGAAAATCATTCGCGTCAGCTCTCCGGGTCTCCGCCAGTACACCGATGTGGAAAACCTTCCACGCGTACTCAACGGACTCGGTGTCGCTATTCTCTCAACATCAAAAGGCATTATCACGGACAAAGAGGCCAAAGACCTGAATGTCGGTGGTGAAGTTATTTGCTACGTTTACTAATTGTAATATAAAAAATTCGAAATATGTCAAGAATTGGAAAATTACCTGTAAACCTTCCCGCAGGCGTTACCGTAACTGTCGGCAGCGACAATGTGGTAAAGGTTAAAGGCCCTCTCGGAGAACTTTCACAGAAAGTCGATCCTGACATAACAGTCAAGGTGGAGGGAAATGTCCTCACAGTTACACGTCCTACAGATCAGCCTCGCCATCGTTCAATGCACGGTCTTTATCGCGCTTTGATCCAGAATATGGTGACCGGTGTTTCTGAAGGATTCACAATCAAGCAGGAGTTTGTAGGTGTCGGTTACCGCGTAGAGGTAAACGGCCAGATCGTTACATTCAACCTCGGTTATTCTCACGACATTCAGCTGCAGCTCCCTAAGGAGGTCAAGGCTGAAGCAGAGCCTGTAAAGAAGGGCCAGAACCCTGTACTCGTCATCAAGAGCGCAGACAAACAGCTCGTCGGTATGGTCGCTGCCAAGATTCGCTCAATGCGCAAGCCTGAACCTTACAAGGGCAAGGGTATCAAGTTCGTCGGCGAACAGCTTCGTCGCAAGGCCGGTAAATCCGCTTCTGCTAAATAATAGGAGATAAAGTTATGGCATTGACTAAAATAGAAAGAAGACAGAGAATCCACTACCGCATCCGCAAGATTGTCAACGGTACTGCAGAAAGACCGAGAATGGTAGTGTTCAGAAGCAACAAACAGATCTACGTACAGGTTGTTGACGACGTGAAGGGCGTAACCCTCGTGTCAGCCGCATCCAATGACAAGGCTCTCGTCGAGGCTTGCAAGGGCAAGACCGGTGTCGAGGCTGCCGCAATCGTAGGCAAGGCCATCGCAGAACGCGCTATGGCAAAGGGAATCGAAACAGTCGCTTTCGACCGTGGCGGTTACCTCTATCACGGAAGAGTTAAAAGTTTGGCAGACGCCGCTCGTGAGGGTGGCCTTAAATTCTAAGCGCTATGGCAGATATTAATGTAAAGAAAGTAAAGACCACCGATCTCGAACTTAAGGACAGATTGGTAGCAGTCCAGAGAGTAACCAAGGTTACAAAGGGCGGACGTCACTTCAGCTTTGCAGCAATCGTCGTTGTCGGTGACGAGAACGGTGTTGTAGGCTATGGCCTCGGAAAGGCAAACGAAGTAACGACAGCAATTTCAAAGGGTATAGAAGATGCAAAGAAGAACCTCGTAAGGGTTCCGCTGAGCAAGAAGACCATTCCTCACGAGCAGGAGGCCAAGTTCGGTGGCGCGCGCGTCTTTATGAAACCTGCTGCTCCCGGTACAGGAGTAAAGGCCGGCGGTGCAATGCGTGCAGTGTTCGAGTCAGTGGGTATCAGCGATATCCTTGCTAAATCAAAAGGTTCATCAAACCCTCACAATCTCGTGAAGGCTACAGTGGCAGCTCTTACTGAAATGCGCGATGCATATACAGTAGCAGGCCTCCGCGGCATTCCGATGAGCAGAGTTTTTAACGGATAGGAGATCTCAAAATGGCAAAAGTAAAAGTTACTCAGATCAAGAGCAGAAGTGGCGCCACCCCGAGACAGATTGCTAATCTCGTTTCCCTCGGCATCCACAGAATGCACAACACCGTAGAGGTCGAATTGACTCCGGTTACAGCCGGTATGCTTGAAAAAGTGCGCCATCTCGTAACCATTGAGGAAGTCTCTGAAAAAACTAACGCATAACAAGGAGGAGAAAAGATGAAACTTAATACCCTTAAACCTTCAGAAGGTTCAGTAGGAAAAGAAAAACGCGTTGGTCGCGGTCCGGGTTCAGGTCACGGCAAGACTGCTTGCCGCGGTATGAACGGCGCCAAATCCCGCGCAGGCTATTCAAGGAAAATCGGATTTGAAGGCGGTCAGATGCCTATTCAGAGACGTCTTCCTAAATTCGGATTCAAGAATCCGAACAGAGTCGAATACAAGGCTGTCAATCTTTCAGCACTTCAGACCATCAGCGAGAAATACAATCTCACTGCAATTGACGTGGATATTCTCAGAAGCGCAGGTTTCGCTGCAAAGGATGATCTCGTGAAGATTCTCGGCAACGGCGAACTCTCAGCAAAGATTGACGTAACTGCAAACGCATTTTCAGCTTCCGCAATAAAGAAGATCGAAGAGAAGGGTGGAACCGTAACCAAAATATAGTGAACCCTATGAAACGATTTTTTCAGACAATAATCAACATATTCAAGATTGAAGAGCTTCGCAAGAGACTTCTCTATACCTTCGGTCTGATCTGTATCTACCGTCTCGGCAGCTACATAGTCATTCCGGGTATCGACGCGTCGCAGCTTGCAGTCCTGCAGTCGAAAGCGTCTGAAGGTCTCGTTGGCTTGATGAATATGTTCTCCGGCGGAGCATTCGGCAACGCATCAATCTTCGCATTGGGTGTGATGCCTTACATTTCCGCTTCCATCGTAATTCAGCTTCTCGGCGTGTTCCTGCCATCATTCCAGCGCCTTCAGCGCGAGGGAGAAAGCGGCCGCCGCAAGATGAATCAATACACTCGTTACCTCACAATCCTGATCCTTGCACTCCAGGGACCGGCCTACATCGCTTCACTGCACTCCACACTGCCTCCAGAGGCATTCGTGACTACAATGGGCAGCGGCTGGTACGGAGCTTTCGCAACACTGATTCTGATTGGCGGTACGATGTTCGTAATGTGGTTGGGTGAAAGAATTACAGACCGCGGCATTGGTAATGGTATTTCCCTGATCATCATGATAGGTATCATAGCTCGCCTCCCACAGGCCCTGCTTCTCGAATGCACTGAAAAGCTCAATCAGACTACCGGCGGTATCCTTATGCTTATCGTCGAGCTCCTTGTGCTCTTCTTCGTGTTCGTCGGCACAATCGCCCTGGTACAGGCAGTCAGAAAGGTACCTGTACAGTATGCCAAACGCATTGTCGGCAACAAACAGTATGGTGGTGTCCGTCAGTACATTCCGCTGAAAATCAATGCAGCGGGTGTAATGCCTATCATCTTCGCCCAGGCCTTGATGATCATCCCTGTGATGTTCTCCAACTTCAATGCAACCAAAGGTTTGGCAGCAACATTCAGCAATACGACAGGTTTCTGGTACAACTTCGTCTATGCTTTACTCGTAGTCATCTTCACTTATTTCTACACCGCTATTACAGTGAACCCTACGAATATGGCAGAAGAAATGAAGAAGAACGGCGGTTTTGTTCCGGGTTGCAAGCCGGGCAGGAAAACAGCCGAGTATCTGGATGCCATAATGTCCCGTATTACGCTCCCTGGCTCAATACTTCTGGCCATCGTTGCGATTTTACCTGCATTCGCCCGTATGTGCGGCGTCAACAACCAGTTTGCACCTTTCTATGGCGGTACTTCACTGCTCATCCTTGTAGGTGTTGTTCTGGATACGATGCAGCAGATCGAGAGCCATTTGCTGATGCGTCACTACGACGGTCTGATGAAGACAGGACGTCTCAAGGGCCGTTCGGGTATGTAATATGACAAGTTCTTTCAAATGATAGGAATCAAGACCGAAGAAGAAATTGCGATAATGCGTGAAAACGCTCTGATGGTGTCTCAGACACTTGCAGAGGTTGGAAAGATTATCGCCCCCGGTGTCACGACAAAGGAACTGGATTCAGTTGCGGAGAAGTACATCAGGTCTCTCGGCGCCGAGCCGGGCTTCTTGGGTTACGAAGGATATCCGGCAACTTTGTGCACTTCAATCAATGAAGTGGTCGTTCACGGTTTTCCGTCCGACCGCAAGCTCAAGGAAGGGGACATAGTCTCCGTGGACTGCGGCACAAAGTACAGAGGATTCTACGGCGACTCGGCCTACACGTTTCCGGTAGGAAAGGTGTCAGAGGGGACAAAGGCATTGCTGGATGCCACAAAGGCCTCTTTGTACAAAGGCATTGAGAAAGCCGTAGCCGGCGGTCGCATCGGAGACATCGGAGAAGCCGTTCAGTCTTACGTCGAAAGCCTCGGCTATGGAGTCGTAAGGGAAATGGTGGGCCACGGCATAGGTCACAATATGCACGAGAGCCCGGAAGTTCCAAATTACGGACGCCACGGCCACGGCGTGAAACTCAAAGATGGGATGGTCATCTGCATAGAACCGATGATTACCGCAGGTCGCAAAGAAATCTATCTTGATGACAACGGTTGGGGAATTATCACAGCCGATGGTAAGAATGCAGCTCACTTCGAGCTCACCGTCGTTGTCAGAAAGGGTACTCCTGAGGTCCTGTCGACATTTGAATTTATTGAAAAGAATAAATAAAGTTGAATTAAACGGATTTGATATGCCAAAACAGTCAGCAATAGAAAAGGAAGGTACAATAATCGAAGCTCTGTCCAATGCGATGTTCAGAGTCGAGCTGGACAACGGCCACGTGATTATCGCTCACATCTCAGGTAAGATGCGTATGCATTATATCAAGATACTTCCGGGTGACAAGGTAAGGGTTGAAATGAGTCCGTATGATTTGACAAAGGGAAGAATTTCTTTCAGATACAAATAATAAAATTTACACAAATGAAAGTTAAAACATCCATAAAGAAGCGTAGTGAGGATTGTAAAATCGTAAAGCGCAAAGGTCGCTTGTATGTTATTTGCAAGAAGAATCCGAAATTCAAGATGCGCCAGGGATAATTTTTTGATTTGTATAACAATAAAGAAAAAAATAGAATATGGCACGTATAGCCGGAGTTGATTTACCAAACAACAAACAGGGAGCTATAGGTTTGACCTATATCTTCGGTATCGGTCGCAGTTCTGCGAACAAGATCCTCAAAGATCTCAACATCGATCCTTTCATCAAGGTAAAGGATTGGAATGACGATCAGATCTCAGCAATCCGTACAAAGATTGCAAACGAATTCAAAATTGAAGGTGAACTTCGTTCAACCGTCCAGATGAACATCAAGCGTCTCATGGACGTAGGTTGCTACAGAGGAATCCGCCACCGTCTCGGTCTTCCTGTCCGTGGTCAGAGCACCAAGAACAACGCACGTACACGCAAGGGACGCAAGAAGACTGTAGCTAACAAGAAGAAAGCAACTAAATAAGGGTTAGAATTATGGCAAAGAAAACTACAACAAGCAAAAAGAGAGTTGTTAAGGTTGACGCTTATGGTCAGGCCCATATTTCGTCGACTTTCAATAACGTTATCGTTACTCTGACCAACAGCACAGGTCAGGTCATCAGCTGGTCATCCGCAGGTAAGATGGGCTTCAGAGGTTCCAAGAAGAACACTCCGTACGCTGCTCAGGTAGCTGCTCAGGATTGCGCCAAGGTCGCTTATGACCTCGGTCTGCGCAAGATCAAAGCTTACGTCAAGGGTCCGGGTGCAGGCCGTGAGTCAGCTATCCGTACAATCCACGGTGCCGGTATCGAGGTAACCGAGATTATCGACGTAACTCCACTTCCACACAATGGTTGCCGTCCAAAAGGTCGCCGTAGAGTATAACTTTTTAAATGATTTAGAATATGGCAAGATATACTGGTCCAAAAACCAAAATAGCACGTAAATTCGGTGAGCCAATCTACGGTCCTGACAAGTATTTCGAGAAGAGAAACTACCCTTCAGGTCAGCACGGTCTCGCAAAGAAGCGCAAGAAAGTTTCCGAGTACGGTACACAGCTTGCCGAGAAGCAGAAAGTGAAATACACTTACGGTCTTCTCGAGCGCCAGTTCCGCGGTTTCTATGCAAGGGCTAACAGAATGAAAGGCCGCACAGGTGAAAATCTTATTTTCCTCCTTGAAAGCCGACTCGACAACATTGTTTACCGCCTTGGCATTGCTCCGACAAGACCTGCAGCAAGACAGCTTGTCTCACACTGCCACATCACCCTCGACGGTGAAGTGTGCAACGTTCCTTCAGTAATCGTGAAGGTCGGTCAGACGGTGGGCGTACGCGAGCGCTCCAAGAGCCTCGAAGTAGTACAGGACAGCATCAAGGCAAACGCAGCCGGCAAGTATGCATGGCTCGAGTGGGATGCTGCAAAGTGCACAGGCAAGTATGCTTCAGCTCCTGAACGTACAGAAATCCCTGAACCTATCAACGAACAGCTCATCGTCGAGTTGTACTCTAAGTAGTAACTTGCTTTTAACCGATAAACTGTAAATTATGGCAATTTTAGCATTTCAGAAGCCAGACAAGGTAATAATGCTCGACTCAACCGAGACCTTCGGCCGTTTCGAATTCCGCCCTCTGGAGCCGGGATACGGTATCACAATAGGCAATGCGCTGCGTCGTATATTGTTGTCTTCATTGGAAGGATTTGCCATCAATTCAATACGCATCGAAGGTGTCGCCCACGAATTCGACACTATCCACGGCGTAATTGAGAACGTTGTCGATATCATTCTGAATCTCAAGCAGGTTCGCTTCAAGAGGATGATTGAGGACGTTGATGGCGAAGTGGTCAATCTTACTGTTACCGGAAAGCAGGAATTCACTGCTGAAGATATTTCAAAGAATCTTTCTTCCTTCAAGGTTCTCAATCCTGAACTCCACATCTGCTCCATGGAGCCGTCAGTGAAGATCAAGATGGAAATCAAAATCGGCAAAGGAAGAGGTTATGTCCCTGCAGATGAAAACAAGGTCGAGTCAGCTCCTGTAGATACAATTGCAATCGACTCCATCTACACTCCTATCAAGAACGTGAAGTATGCAGTCGATGCGTGGCGTGTCGAGCAGAAGACCGACTACGAGAAATTGGATCTCGAAATCACAACCGACGGTTCAATCCATCCGAAGGAGGCCCTCAAAGAGGCTGCCAAGATACTGATTCATCACTTTATGCTCTTCTCAGACGAGAAGATTACCCTCGAAACTCCGGTAGAGGTTGAAAGTAAGGAACTTGACGAAGAATCACTCAGAATGCGTCATCTCCTTCTCACCAAACTCTCCGATATGGAACTTTCCGTCAGGGCACTCAACTGCCTGAAGGCTGCCGAAATCGAGACTTTTGCAGACCTGGTTTCACACCAGCGCTCTGAACTGATGAAGTTCAGGAATTTCGGCAAGAAGTCGCTCAACGAAATCGACACCGTAGTGGAAAGACTCAAATTGAGTTTCGGAATGGACATAACTAAGTATAACATCGAACCAAAACCAAAGAAAGAAGATCATGAGGCATAACAGATCAATCAACCACCTCGGTCGTCAGAGCGGTCACCGCAAGGCTATGCTGGCCAATATGGCTTCATCACTCATTCTCCACAAGCAGATAGAGACTACTCTCGCAAAGGCAAAAGCTTTGAGAATGTATGTTGAACCGCTTATCACCAAGGCAAAAGAAGATTCAACTCACTCACGCCGTATAGTATTCAGCTACCTCAAGCAGAAAGAAGCCGTAAGCGAACTCTTCAGAGTTGTGGCTCCGAAGATTGCAGACCGTCCGGGCGGATATACCCGCATCGTGAAGAACGGTTTCCGCGAGGGGGACGCTGCCGATATGGCAATAATGGAACTTGTAGATTTCAATATGTCAGAGGTCGCTCCTAAGGAGGCTCCGAAGAAGGCTGCAACCCGTCGTAGCGGTGCAAAGAAGGCCGCTGCTCCGGCAACCGAGGCTGCTCCTGCAACTGAGGAGGCACCTGCAAAGAAAGCACCTGCAAAGAAGGCTCCTGCAAAGAAAGCTGCCGCTCCTAAGGCTGCAGGCAAAGTTTCTACGAAAGCTGCTCCTGCAAAGAAGGTACAGGCTCCGCGCAAGACAGGCAAGTAATAGTTCAATAGTTGAAAAAGGGGTGAATGAGATTTTTTCGTTCACCCCTTTTTTTGTAATTTTACAAGGTGTTAATATTACAGATATGAAACGAATACTTTTGCTTGCGGTGATTGCTCTTTCTGCCGCATCTTTCTGCAGAGCCGAGACTCCGCTCTGGCTACGTGACGTTAAAATCTCTCCTGACGGCACTCAGATTGCCTTTTGCTACAAAGGCGACATCTATACGGTTCCGGTTCAGGGTGGCACGGCAAAGCGCCTTACGACTCTCGAAAGTTATGAACAGACACCGTTCTGGAGTCCTGACGGCAGACAGATAGCTTTTTCCAGCGACAGATACGGCAATTTCGACGTGTTCGTAATGCCTTCCAGTGGAGGTAGCGCCGAAAGGCTGACGCGGCACTCCAATCCGGAGATTCCGGTAGGGTTTACACCGGACGGCAAAAATGTGCTTTTCAGCGCAAACATTCAGGCTCCCGCAACAAGCATTCAGTTTCCGAGAGCATCTCTTACCCAGCTCTACAGCGTCCCTGTAAAAGGCGGGAAGGCCGTTCAGTTTATTGGAACTTCCGTTCCGGCTCTGAGTTGGAACAAGGACGGCAGTTTCTTCGTCTATCAGGACAACAAAGGAATGGAGGATACTTTCCGCAAACATCATATTTCTTCAGTGACACGCGACATCTGGAAATATGACGTAAGAAAAGGCCGTCATACCAATCTTACACTCCGCCCGGGAGAAGATCTCGATCCGGTTCTTTCGGCAGACGGAAAGACGGTGTATATGCTCAGCGAGCCAGCCTCGGGTGATGGACATCCGAAGCCGGAGGGTTGGCAGAACAGCATAAACGTATATTCGTTCAAACTTTCGGACCCTTCACAGCTGACTCAAGTCACCTCATTCGACACTCATCCCGTACGTTTTCTCAGTATGGCGGGCAATACCCTCTGCTATACCTGGGATGGAGAGATATACACTCAGACTCTTGGCGGCCAGCCTCAAAAAGTTAAGATTGACGTTGTCCTTGACCAGATGAACATTCCTGAAATCAGGACTCTGTCAAGCGGAGCCAGAGGCGCCGTAGTAAGCCGGGACGGCAAGCAGATAGCATTCATTCTCCATGGAGATGTGTTCGTATCGTCTGTTGAATACGGCTCGACCCGCCGCATAACCACCACTCCGGCAGCCGAATCGCAGGTCACATTCTCTCCTGACGGACGCAGCGTGATTTATGCAAGCGACCGCAGCGGATGCTACCAGCTTTACAAATCCACGATTGTACGCAAGGAAGACCCTGATTTCGCCAATGCAACCTTGATTGAAGAGACTGCTGTCCTCCCATCTCCGGGGGTTGACCGCTACAGTCCGAAATACTCTGCAGACGGCAGAAAGCTGGCTTTCATCGAAGGTCGTACCCGCCTATGTGTGGCAGACCTTGAAAGCGGCCAGACCAAAACCGTGACTGACGGAAGCCAGTGGTTCTCTTTCAGCGGGCCATTCTCTTATGACTGGAGCAAGGACGGCAAGTGGTTTACTCTCGAATTTGTTCCGAACGGCCACGAACCTTACTACAATATCGGCATTGTCAGCGCCGAAGGCGGCCCTGTGACAGATATTACCGGCACCGGCTATATGTGCGGCAATCCGTCATTCACTTTCGACGGCAAGGCGGTCATTTTCTCCAGCGACCGCTACGGCATGCGTTCACACGCTTCCTGGGGTTCTCAGGAGGATGTCTTTATCTGTTTTCTCACTCAGGATGCCTATGACCGCTTCCGTCTGTCAAAGGAAGATTATGAGCTGAGAAAACAGGCGGAAAAGAAATCCGACAAGAAAAAGAAAACGGACGTCGAAGTGGAACTTGACGGAATCGAAGACCGTGTTGTCCGTCTTACGCCAAACAGCAGCAGTCTGGGCGATGCCGTCATCACCAAGGACGGAGAGACAATGTACTTTCTTTCCCGCTTTGAAGGCAGCTATGATCTCTGGAAGGCTAATCTCAGGGAGAGGGACGTGAAGCTGGTGACAAAGGGAGCCGGCTATGGCAGTTTCCAACTGGATTCCACCGGCAAAACAATCTTCCTGCTTGGATCCACGTTCAAGAAAATTGATTCTGACAAACTCAAGAGTTTGAAGTTCTCCGCCGAACTGCGGACCGACCGCGCAGCCGAACGTGAATATATGTTCAACTATGTCCGCAAGGAAGAGAAGAGCAGATTCTACTGCGAAGACATGCACGGGGTGGACTGGGAGAAATATTGCGATGCGTATGCACGCTTCCTGCCTCATATCAGCAACAATTATGACTTCGCCGAGCTGCTCAGCGAACTTCTCGGCGAACTCAACGTTTCCCATACAGGAGGAAGATATTCTCCTGCACTCAAGAAAGAACTCACCGCACAGCTTGGTCTTCTCTATGATCTGACCTACAAGGGAGAGGGCCTCAAGGTTGCGGAAATTCTTAAGGACGGACCGTTCGACCATGCCGGTCTGGAGTTGAAAGCCGGCGATGTCATCACCCATATCGACGGACAGCCGCTCTCTTCGGACATCGACCCTGACAGGCTTCTCCAGGGCCGCAGCGGCAAAAAGACTCTTGTCAGCGTGAAGGGCAAGAAAGATATGGTTGTCATACCTGTCTCTCCTTCCCGTCAGAACGAACTTGTGTACAAACGCTGGATCAAGCACAACGCCGAAGTGGTGGAGAAACTTTCCGGTGGCCGTCTGGGCTATGTCCACATCAGGAGTATGGACGACGGCAGCTTCCGCAACATCTACAGCGACATACTCGGCAAATACTACAAGTGTGACGGCATCGTCATAGACCAGCGCTTCAACGGAGGCGGACGCCTCCACGAGGATGTCGAGATTCTTTTCGGAGGCGAGAAATATCTCACTCAGGTGGTCCGCGGACGTGAAGCCTGCGATATGCCTTCACGCCGATGGAACAAACCGAGCATAATGCTTCAGTGTGAGTGCGACTACAGCAATGCACACGGCACACCTTGGGTTTACAGCCATATGAAACTCGGCAAGCTTGTGGGTGCTCCGGTTCCAGGCACTATGACAAGCGTCAACTGGGTTACAATGATAGACGAAACGATGGTTTTCGGTATTCCTGTAACCGGCTACCGCACTGCTGAGGGCGTTTATCTTGAAAATTCACAGCTTGAACCTGACGTCTATGTCCTCAATAGGCCGGAAGAGATACAGGCCGGCAAGGACGCCCAGCTTGAAGCCGCCGTCAGGGAACTTCTCAAGGATATTGATTCATCAAAATAGTATGAAGCGTACGATAATGATTTTGGCCGCACTGCTTGCAGTGCAGACAGTATGGGCACAGAGAGAAGAACTCAGGGAAAATCCTGAAAGATATTCGGGAGTTCACTACAGATATGAGGCTCCTTCGGAGATGACAGACACCCCCTCTCCTGAAGGTTTTGAGCCGTTCTATGTAAGCCATTACGGACGCCACGGCAGCCGTTACCACGCAGGGGATGTCTACATCAGAACCTGCATTGGAATATTTTCGCCTTTGGCGGACAAAGGTCTGCTGACTCGGGAGGGTATGGCTCTTTTCCGTGAACTCAAGGCCATCGAAGAGGCTCAGTCCGATATGATAGGATACCTTACCCAAAAAGGGGCCCGTGAGCATCGCGAGGTGGCACACCGTCTATATCAGAGAGTCCCGGAGCTCTTCAATCAGAAAGATCGCAGTGAGGTGCTGGCAGTCTCCAGCATAATCCAGCGCTGTATTCAGAGCATGTCCAATTTCTGTATGCAGCTCAAGGTGGAAAATCCCGCTCTTGATATCAGTATGTATTCAGGAGAGCGTTATATGAAATACATACTCAACGGGGCTGACATCAAGCATAATCCGCGCCATAAAGCCATTCTTGATTCTGTGCTTGCAGCGCGTTTCGATCCTTCGCGCGCAATGAAGGCCTGGTTCAACGACCCGGAGAAAGCCTCCGAGTATTTCAACGGATTTGATGCTGCCCACGTATGCCTCTACGTCTATTATATCAGCACTACGGTCGATTGTCTCGACGAGCAGCTTGCAGGCACCTACGGCTTCTTCACCGAAGACGAACTCTTCACCCTCTGGCAATACGACAATATGAACAATATTGACAATATGGGCTTCACTCAGGAAAACCGTTCAGGTACCAAGGTGGTTGCCGATCATATTATGAGGGATATGATAGAGAAGGCGGATGCCGCTGTTGCAGGCAATAACCGCGCCGCCGATTTGCGCTTCGGCCACGATTCCGGTCTGCTGCCTCTCATATCGTCTCTCGGCCTCGAAGGCATAGACAAAGTTATGCCTATGGTTCGTACGGCAGACCCTGACGGCATATTCATCTACAAGTTTATGCCTATGTGCTCATCACTGCAGATGATTTTCTATCGCAACACTGCTGGAGAGGTGCTTGTCAAATTCGTCAGAAACGAAAGGGAGACCACCATTCCCGCTCTCAAGCCCGTCAGCGGGCCGTATTACAGCTGGACGGACGTAAGGGCTTATATGGCCGAAAAATGCGGATACAAGAACCTCCGTCTTGTCTATTGGAACATCCAGAACGGAATGTGGGACGGTCAGGACGACGGTTACGACCGTTTCGTGGCCTGGGTTTCCGGACTGGCTCCGGACATCTGCGTCTGGTGCGAAGGCCAGAGCATCTACTACAACGGCACGGCAACTGAAATGAAGAAGGGAGAGCGCTATCTGGTGGATGGATGGAAGGACCTTGCAGCGCGTTACGGACACTCCTATGTCTATATAGGAGGTCACCGCGACAACTATCCGCAGGTCATAACTTCAAAGTATCCCATAGAGAATGTCAAACGTATTACAGGTGCCAAGCCTGACAGCATCGTGACACACGGCGCCGGATGGGCGCGCATCGATGTCGGAGGAGAGAAGATAAATGTGGTGACTCTCCATACCTGGCCTCAGAAATGGGCTTACAGGGCCAAGGACCAGTCGGCAAGTGCTGCTGCCGGAGGCGGAGACAAGTATCGCCGCAAGGAGATAGAATACATCTGCAACCACACCATTCTTTCCTGTCCGGATGCTGCAGACCAGATGTGGATGATGATGGGAGATCACAATGCCCGTTCGCGTGTGGACAATTTTTTCTACGGATTCGCTGAAGATGACAGCAGATTCCTTGTCCACGATTTCATCCTGGAGAAAACCCCATACGTCGATGTGATAGCCGACCGCCATCCCGGCGAGTTCAAGACCTCGATGCACGGCAGCAGCCGCATAGACTTTGTCTATCTCACTCCCAATCTGAACGCAAAGGTTGTGGATGCCTCGATTGTGGTGGACCGATATACGGAACCGGTCCGCAATCCAGAGCACCTGTCCAATTTCTGGCACCCGTCGGATCACAGACCGGTCTTGGTGGATTTCCGCCTGTAGCGAAGATTACTTTCCTGCAGGTTCGTGCTTGTATTTGAATACTATCGCGAACACTATTGCCAGCAGAAGAGCGAACCCTGCGAATACATACCAGGATGCGCTCCATCCTGCCATCAGGTAGTCGAAGTCTCCGTCCCTGCCGATTGTGAAGTGGTTGACCACCGCACCTGCGCAGAGCGAACCTATTGTTGCGCCAAGGCCGTTGGTCATCATCATAAACACTCCCTGTGCGCTGCTGCGGATGCTTTCGTTGGTATTCTGCTCTACGAAGAGCGAGCCGCTTATGTTGAAGAAATCGAATGCCACGCCGTAAACGATCATCGAAAGTATGAAGAGCACGAGGCCGAATCCGGTAGGACTGCCGACTCCGAGCAGACCGAAGCGCAGAAACCACGCTATGAAGGAGATGAGCATCACTTTCTTGATGCCGAACTTGCGCAGGAAGAAAGGTATGAGCAGGATACAGCACGTCTCGGAAACCTGTGAAATCGATGAGAGGAACACCTTGTTCTTCACCGCAAACGCATCGGCCAACTCAGGAGATTTGCCGAAAGCGTCAAGGTAAGGGGTGGCGAAGCCGTTTGTCACCTGAAGACACATACCGAGCATAAACGAAAAGATGAAGAAGATGCACATCTTCCTCTCCTTGAAGAGAGCGAATGCCCTCAGGCCGAAAGCATCCACGAGGGATGATGATGCGGCTTTGCTGGTAGGACAGTTTGGAAGGGTAAATGAGTATATGGCGAGGATGAAGCCCCAGGCTGCGGAAACGAAGAACTGATTGTAGTCGTTCATAAAGCCTGTGAAGTTCACTATCCACATTGAAAGGATAAAGCCGATTGTACCGAAGACGCGGATGGGCGGGAAGTCCTTCACCGTGTCCATACCGTTCTTTGTAAGAGCGTTGTAGGAGACAGAATTGCCGAGAGCGATGGTAGGCATGAAGAAAGCCGCGCTGATGGCATAATAAGGGAAAATCTGACCGAAAGTGACGTCGGCGCCGTACTTCATTCCCATATAACCGGCAATGGAGATGAAGGTTGCGGCAAGAAAGTGACAGATTCCGAGCAGTTTCTGGGCAGGTATCCAGCGGTCTGCCACGATGCCCATAAGAGCCGGCATAAAGAGGGAGACGATGCCCTGAACTGCGAAGAAAGAGCCGATTTGCGGACCCATATTGATGCGTCCGAGATAAACGCCCAGAGAGCAGAGATATGCCCCCCATACGGCGAATATCAGGAAGTTCATCACTATGAGCCTGATGGAGATTTGTGTTTTTGGATTCATATTGATTGAGGTTTATTTTGGCGCGAGTTTATAAATGACGAACGCTATGGCGGCATACAGGATGTTAGGCATCCAAAGCGCAATTACCGGCGGCAGGGTATCGGTCATTACGAACATCTGACTGAAGCGCTGGAACAGGATGTATGAAAAACTGAGTGCAAGGCCGACGCCGATGTTCAGGCCGAGGCCTCCGCGTTTCTTGCGGGAGCATAGGGACACTGCCATAAGAGTCAGGATGAATGCGGAGAAAGGCGTGGCGATGCGGGTGTTCTTTTCAATGAGGGCATATTTCACCATCTCGTCGCCCCTCATCTTCTGAAGTTCTATCAATTTGTTGAGTTCTCTTCCCGGCAGCGATTCCACCACATTCTTCCTTCTGTAAAAGTCTTCCACCGTGAGTGAAATCACCGTGTCGAGATGATTGCCCTGTTCCATTATTTCGGAGCCGCCGTATATGTCGCGCTTGAAATAGGTGTTCAGTTTCCAGCCGTTGAATGTGCTGTCCCAGGAGGCCGATTCGGCGGAAACCTTGGATGTCAAGCGGTTGTCTTTCACCGACTCGAGAGTGAATCGGTAGGCCGTGTTGCTCCACTGGCTGAACTGCTCCACATAGACAAACTCTCCCGGTGAGAGCTGATAGTGGATGTTGCGCTGCCCGCTCGCGGTTTTCTGCACCTTGACATATTTGTTTTCGAAATCCAGACGATGCTGGTTGGCCGACGGAATCACGTAGAGGCCGAGGCCGAGAGAAAGAGCCGCGATGATGCCGGCGGCAATCATATAAGGCTTGAGTATCCGCTTGAAGCTGATGCCTCCGGCCAGCATCGCCACCATTTCGCTGTGCTGTGAGAGTTTGGAGGTGAAGAATATTACTGAGATGAAGACCAGCAGCGGGCTGAAACTGTTGATGAGCCAGCAGGTGAAGCCTGCATAGTATTGGAACACGATCTCGTTGAGGGGTGCATTGTTGGTGATGAACTTCTCTATTTTCTCGCTGAGGTCGAATACAATGAATATCAAGATGGTAATGAGCACCGTAAAGAGGTACGTTCCTATGAACTTCTTTATGATGTACCAGTCGAGTATCTTGATTTCCGGCTTCTTCATTGTCTTAAAGTTTCGTTTCGAGTCTCTTGACCGTCGCATTCTTCCACTGGAGGAAATCTCCTTTGGCGATATGTTCGCGGGCCTTGCTCACGAGATTGAGATAGAAGGCCAGATTATGTTCTGTGGCAATCTGCGCGGCCAGCATCTCGCCGGAGATGAAGAGGTGGCGCAGGTATGCCTTCGAGTAGCAGTGGTCCACGAAAGAAGTTCCCTCGGGATCGAGCGGGGAAAAGTCGTCCGCCCATTTCCTGTTGCGGATATGCATCGTACCCTCGCTTGTGAACAGCATTGCGTTGCGGCCGTTGCGGGTTGGCATCACGCAGTCGAACATATCCACTCCGCGCCCTATTGCCTCCAACAGGTTGGCCGGCGTGCCCACTCCCATCAGATAGCGGGGCTTGTCTTTCGGAAGAATGGGATGCACGAGTTCCAGCATCTCGTACATCTTTTCCGTAGGTTCGCCCACGGCGAGACCTCCGATTGCGCAGCCTTCTCGTCCGAGGGAGGCTACGTTTTCAGCGGCTCTGCGGCGCAGGTCCGGATAGATGCATCCCTGCACTATCGGGAAGAACGTCTGGCTGTAGCCGTACAGCGGCTCTGTCTCGTCAAACCTCTTTATACAGCGCTTCAGCCACCGTTCGGTCAGGTTCAGCGACTTTTCGGCATATTTGTAGTCGGCATCTCCCGGGCAGCATTCATCGAGTGCCATTATTATGTCGGCTCCGATGATGCGCTGGGTATCCACATTGTTTTCAGGAGTGAAGATGTGTCGCGAACCGTCGATATGGCTCTGGAAGATGCATCCCTCTTCGGTCAGTTTACGGCTCTGGGCCAGAGAAAAAACCTGAAATCCGCCGCTGTCTGTCAGGATTGGCCTCTCCCACGACGTGAAACGGTGCAATCCGCCCGCCTTCCGCAGTACGTCCAGCCCCGGACGCAGATAGAGGTGGTAGGTGTTGCCAAGGATTATACCGGCCTTGATGTCTTCTCTCAAGTCCTTATGATACACTCCTTTGACCGACCCTACGGTTCCGACCGGCATAAAGATGGGAGTCTCGATGTTTCCGTGATCCGTCTCTATGAGGCCTGTTCTTGCCTCCGAAAGCGGATCTTTCCCCAACAAAGTGAATTTCATATCTTACAAAGATAGAAATAATTTCCGGCTTTGAGGAAAAAGATGGCTATTCTGCCTCTCTCAGGCGGTAGGAGAGGAGGCTCACTACCCGCATCACGTCCTTGCGGTAGCCTTCGACCACGAAAGGATTGTCGCCGACGTTGATGGTGATGCGATCTTCGCAGAAGAGGCGGAAAAGGCGCTGCAACGGCTTGCTCTGGCGGAAAGTTATGACAGCGGGACTCTCTTTTTCAACCTCGTAGCCGAGTTCTTCCATAGCGGCGAGGATTGTCGGCCTGTATTTTGCATAGTCTCCGTTGGCATAAAGTTTTCTCTTGAAGAAACTGACGGCGGGATACACCGCGCCGAAGGCGACGAAGAAGAGTACGAGTTTCGGCAGCGAGCCCTCTTGGAACATATCGGTCAGGGCTATGCCTTTCGGCCGCTCGATGACGAGATAGAGGATGCTTACGATGACTGCGAAAACTACAACGAAATAAAGCAGCGATTTGACTGCGCGTATGAAGTACTTCATATTCTGTTTTGAACTGGCAATTTTTATCTTCGCAAATTTATATTATTTTTGTAACAAAATAAACTCATTATTATGTTTGAAAACGAAGAATTGGATGATGAGATGATTCAGTTTGAAAAGGATCATCCTTCAAAGAAGACCTCCGGCAACACTCATTTTTCAGGTCCGGCATCCGGTAGCGGCGCCAATAAGGCAGGCGGCGGAGCGCTCAGGACCGTTGTCATTATTCTGTCGGTGGTGGCTGCAGTTCTCCTTGCAGTTCTGGCTTATGTCTGGATTAAGGACAACCGCCTTGTAAAGGAACTCAACATAGACAAGGAGAAACTCACTCAGGAACTCGTATCTCTCCAGAACGATTATGAAACTCTCAGCACGGAGAATACGTCGCTGACAGACTCCCTTACAGTGGAAAAGGAAAAAGTGGAACAGCTCATAGACCGCCTCAAGAAGACAGACGCAACGAATCGCGCCAAGATGCGTCAGTATGAGAAGGAGCTCGGAACGCTCCGCTCCATAATGAAGAGCTACATCCATCAGATAGACTCTCTCAACACCCTTAACACAGAACTTCGCAACGATGCGGCGCAAGCCCGCCGCGAAGCTCAGGAGAGCCGTCAGCAGTATGAAGACCTCCGCTCCACGACCGATGAACTTTCAAGAATCGCCACCGCTGGCGCCGTGGTCAAGGGCCGTGGCATCAGTCTGACTGCAATCAACAATTCCAACAAGCAGACTGATCGCAGCAGCCGTGCAAGCAAGCTCGTCACCAGCCTCAGTCTGATAGAGAACCAGATTGCGGATAAAGGCTATAAGACGGTCTATATCCGCATCAAGGGTCCGGACGGAGTCCTTATGGCGACCGACAGCGGCAACACCTTCACCTGCGAAGGCGAGCAGATGATATACTCGGCTTGCCGTGACGTCGACTATCAGGGCGAGGAAGTCGGTATAAGCATCTACTTCTCCAATCCTCAGGGCTTCACGAAGGGCGTATATACTGTGGACGTATATACGGCTGACGCAAAGATTGGCTCAGCCGACCTCAGACTCCGTTAAGCCGGGTAAATATGGCCGGCATATACGTCCATTTTCCATTCTGCAGGGAAAGATGTTCCTATTGTGACTTCTATTCGCAGACCGGAGGGGACTGGGACGCATATGTAAAGGCTCTGGAAACGGAAGCTGCACTTCGCAAGAATTTTTTGAAAGGAGTTCCTCCGCGCACGATATATTTCGGCGGGGGGACTCCTTCCCTTTTGCCGATAACAGCCCTGCAAAGGACAGTGGAGGCGTTGCGCCGCAATTTCGACTTGTCCGAGGTGGAAGAATTCACTATGGAGGCCAACCCCGACGACGTGACGGCGGCCTCCGCCGGAGAGTGGCTCGCAATGGGCGTTACGCGCCTTAGTATGGGAGTCCAGTCTTTCGATGACTCACACCTCAGGACAATGCGCCGTCGCCACACTGCAGAAGGCGCCGGGAAGGCATTGCGAGCTGCCCGCGAGGCCGGTTTCGACAATATCTCAATAGATTTGATTTTCGGCTTTACAGGCCTTTCCGATGAACAGTGGGAGGACGGCATCGCCCGTGCCCTGGCTCTCGGAGCGGACCATATTTCGTGCTATCAGATGACGGGCAGATATGCCTCGGAAGATGAGGAACAATGCCGAAGGCAGTATCTGCGGCTGCAGGAACTCCTGTCCAAGGCTGGATTCCGACAGTATGAAGTATCCAATTACTGCCGCCCGGGGCGGGAGTCGCTGCATAACGGTTCATATTGGAAACGAGATGCATATCTCGGTCTCGGGGCTGCGGCACACTCCTTCGACGGAGACCGCGGACGGTTCTGGAACATATCAGATATGAAGGCATACTGTGCCGGCAGCGCTCTGCGGGGTGAAACCCTTACGGATGAAGATATCTTCACGGAGCGCGTGATGCTTGGCCTCCGTACGGCTGAAGGAGTGGAGGCGTCGCTGTTGAAAGACGTCACAGAACTGAGCGGCCTTCTCGGCGAGGGACTTCTTGAAGAGATTGGCGGCCGGATACGTGTACCTTCGCCCTACCTGTTTATCTCCGATTGGATTATCGGCCGTCTTCTTCTTTGAGCAGCAGATCTGCTGCGGCTTCGAGCTGCTTGTAAAATTCCACCCCGAAGGCATCTGTCAGAGGCTCTTTGAGAAATTGATATACTCTTATCCCTTCGCGCCGGCCTTTGGCAAAAGCCCCTTCACACAGATTCCAGCGATGCAGGTTAAGGGCCGTCATAGAGTTGGAGAATCTTGATACCCGGATAGGGTACAGCCTGCAGGAAACAGGTTTCACGAAACTGCATCCGCCGGCCATATGGCAGCGCTCTATCGCGCAGAAACAGGCCTTTCCTTCAAAGCGGGTGTAGGCACATTCTTCGGAGTTTCCCAGAAGGGGCGTCACCATATCACCGTCGCGGTCAATCTCGAAGAAGCCGGTCTGCTCTATCTTGCGACGTCCTTCTATGCTCATAAGGGGGCTGATGGCGGCGTAGTTCCTTTCGATGAGTTCAGCCTCTCCCTCTTCCAGAGGAGCGCCGCTCTCTCCGATTATGCAGCACGCTCCGAGGCATTCTTCATAGTTGCAACAAAAATACTCCGTGACAATCTCCGAAGAGATCACAAAATCGTCTATCTGTATGAGAGGATATCGTTTCATTAGGCAAAATCTTTGCAAATGTAAACATTAGTTTATAATTTTGAGAGATTTTTCGGTAGTGCGCGCTGCCTGCAGACAGACAATATCAACAAACATCAATATGAAAAAGTTTTTTACTACACTCTCGGTTGTGCTCTGCACACTCTGCATTTCAAATGCACAGACTCTGGAACAGGTAACTGAATTGTTCAACAATGCAGCACAGATGCTCGATGCTGACAATAAGGTTGAAGCTGTCAAACTTTTTGAAGATGCTTTCAATCAGGCTACGGCTCTCGGTGAAAGCGGAAACGAAGTAGCCGCTCAGTGCAAGGATATTCTCCCGAAACTTTATCTTTCAATCGGAAAGGATAAGGCTGTCGATAAGGATTATGACGGCGCGGTCGCATCGGTGAAGCAGGCAATGGCATCGGCTGAAAAATTCGCCGACACTGACGTTGCAACAGAGGCAAAGGAACTCGTTTCGCAGCTTATGCTGGCAAAGGCAAACGGCCTTCTCTCTGCAAAGGATATTGCAGGTGCCATCGCAGCATACAAAGAAATCATTGCTGCCGAGCCTGAAAACGGTACTGCATACCTCCGTCTGGGGCAGGCACTCTCAGCAGGCGGCAAGGTGGATGAGGCCATCGCCAATTTCCAGAAAGCCGTCGAATTCGGCGAGGGTGAAGATGCTTCAAAACAGCTTTCAACCGTGTTCCTCAAGAAGGCTGCCGCTTGCCAGAAGGCCAAGGACAACAAGGGTGCTCTCGAAAATGCACAGAAGTCTGCTGAATACAACGACAATCCTACCGCTCAGAAGCTTATCGGCCTGAGTGCGCTCGGCCTCAAGCAGAACAAGACCGCTGCAGACGCATTCGAGGCATATCTTGCAATGAGCCCTAATGCCAAGGACAAAGCTCAGATTATGTATCAGCTCGGTACCGCTCTGATTGCTGCCGGAGACAATGCTAAGGCCTGCGGCTATTTCAAGCAGATTGCCCAGGATCCTAAATGGGGTGAAGCTGCACGCTATCAGATTACAGTCCTGAAATGCAACTAAAACTCGAGCTGCTCGCTCCCGCGAGAGATTCAGCTATCGGCACCGCGGCCATCGATTGCGGTGCCGATGCTGTATATATGGCGGGCCCGTCTTTCGGAGCCCGCGTGGCCGCTGCCAACAAAGTCTCGGACCTTGAGGCTGTCGCGCGCTATGCCCACCGCTATGGCGCGCGTCTGTATGCCACTGTCAACACTCTTCTTGACGAGGAGGAGCTGCCCGAAGCCGAAAGACTCATAAGACAATACTACGAAGCCGGAGTGGACGCTCTGATAATTCAGGATATGAGGCTGTTGGAACTGAACCTGCCTCCGATTGAACTGCACGCCTCCACCCAGGCAATAGTCCGGACTCCGGAGAGGGCCGCGCAACTCGAAAAGGCCGGCCTGAGCCGCATCATACTCGAGAGACAGCTGTCACTCGAACAGATTCGTGCCATCCGCCGGGCGGTTTCCTGCGAGATAGAATGCTTCGTTCACGGGGCTCTCTGTGTAGGTTACAGCGGCCAATGTTTTCTCAGTGAATATCTTACTGGCCGCAGCGCCAACCGAGGCTGCTGTGCCCAGCCTTGCCGGTCGCTCTACGATCTTGTCGATGCCGGCGGCCGTATGGTGGCAGCCGACCGCGCCCTTCTCTCCCTCAAGGACTTCCGTCTGGATAGCCATATCGGGGAGTTGGCTGATGCCGGAGTATGCTCATTCAAGATAGAGGGAAGACTGAAAAACGCCTCTTACGTAAAGAATATAGTCCGTCACTACCGTGGAGTGCTGGACTCCTTCATTGAGCAGCGTCCTGAGTACGGCAAGGCTTCCTTCGGACGGCTTGCCGGCGGTTTTACACCTGACCCCGATCTGACTTTCAACCGGGGATATACCACTTGTTTCATTGACGGGAAGCGGGGGACGTGGAACAGTGCCGATGTCGCCCGCTCGAAAGGCGAATATTTGGGTGAAATAGAGAAAATCAAGGGGCACGAGGTTATACTCAAGCCTTCCAAAGAGCTGTCCGGGTGGCCTCTGTCCAATGGCGACGGCCTTTCGTTCGTGGTAAAGGAAGGTGAAGCGGTCGGTATGCGCGCTGACTTGGGCAGCGGGAACACCGCTTCCGTGAAAGACACGTCATCACTCCGCCCGGGCATGAAGGTATATCGCAACTTCAACGTCAAGTTTGAGCGTGAGCTGGAGAAGAATATGCCGGAAAGGCTTATGGATGCTGCAGTCTTCTACCGCTCCCGCAGTGGGCACACAGTGGTGGAAGTCAGGGCGGAAGATGGCCGTACCGCAACGGTGGAATTCGATGAGGCCGCACAGGAGGCCCGCAAGAGGGAACTGGCAGAAGAAACGCTCCGCTGCTGCCTTGGAAAGACATCCGGACCATACTCTTTCCATCTTGAAACCATAGAAAGCGACAGGACATATTTCTATACGGCCGCTTATCTCAATTCGCTCAGGAACAGGCTGTCCGAGATGCTTCAGGCCTCTGCTCCACAAAGAGAAGCCGCCGCGATGCGTCCCGCAGCCTCCTCTGTTCCTCCGACACTCCGCACCGCTCCTGACGGAGAACTTCTGCGCACTAAATATTGTATAAAATATGAACTCGGACTATGCCCGAAACAGGGTGGCGGCCTCAGTGTAAGGGAGCCGCTCTTCCTTGTGAACCAAAATCGGCGGTTTCAGCTGCGTTTTGATTGTAAAAATTGCGAAATGATTGTAACTTTGTAGTTTAACTTTATTGAAAATGAGGTTCGCGGATGTAAAAGGAAATGAAGGACTCAAGAAATCGCTTGTCCATATGATGAACAGCGGCAGATTGAGTCACGCCATCCTCTTCGTGGAAGAGAACGGTGGCGGAGCCTTTCCTCTGGCTCTGGCTCTGGCACAGGCCGTGAACTGCCGTCAGGCACTTCCGGACGATTCCTGTGGAGAGTGTTCCCAATGCTACAAAATCGGCAAACTGATTCATCCGGACCTTCACTTCGCGTTTCCTGTCAGCAGCACATCTTCTTTGACGGACAGCGAAAAGAAAGCACCTGTCTCAGATTATTTCCTCTCCTCTTTCAAGGAACTGGCTCTTGCCAACCCTTATTTCACGGAGCAGGATCTCTATGAGGCTATAGGCCTTGAATCCAAAAGCGCTGTCATCAGTGCCAATGAAGCGAGAAAAATCTTTGAAAAACTCTCTTTGAAGGCCGCAGAAGCAGCCTATAAGACCATCATAATCTATCTGCCGGAAAAAATGAATCCGGAGGCCTCCAACAAGTTGCTGAAGCTTCTTGAAGAACCGCCTCAGGGTACTCTTTTTCTGCTGATAACCCACGCAAGCGAGCGTATCCTCCAGACTATACGCTCGCGTTGCCAGATCATATACCTCCAGCCGACAGGCGGAGCCGCTCCCTTGAACCCCGCCTTGCGCGAAAGCTTCGATGCAATCCTGCAGGCCGGCATAGACAAGCGCATTATAGATCTGTTCCCCGAGTGGGAAAACCTCGCCGGCCTGGGCCGCGAAAAGCAGAAGGAATTCTGTCTCTTTGCGCAAAGCTACCTCAGAAAAATCTTTATGGTCTCCTGCGGCCTTGAGGGCCTGGCCGCGCTGACGTCGGAAGAAGAGGCCCGTGTGCGCACACTGGCGCGGAAGATAAAGCCATCTTTCTACGAAAAGGCTTTCATCTTTCTGGAGGACGCCATTTCCTCCATCGAGAGCAACGTGAATCCAAAGCTTGTCTTCTGCGACCTTTGTGACAGATTATTGCTATCTTTGTAAAGTTATGGGAAAGAAAGATATACAGTACGACTGCAACCGCGGGTGTGAAGTGGAACACACCGAGATGGGAGAACTGTTCGTAAGATATAACCAGGGTTGTTGCAAGCTTGATGCCTTCAGTTGGATGGACGGCATTCAGACATCGCAGGGCAAGGATCTGTTCGAAGTAAGATTCAAGAATACCCGTAAGATGGTTTATCGCAACGACTCGGGCCAGATTATCAAAAAAGGTGACCTCGTGATAGTTGAAGCGGCCAACGGTCACGATCTTGGCATTGTGACGCTGGAAGGGCCGATGGTCCTTCACCAACTCGCCCGCCACAATATCAATCCTGCCACATACGAGTTCAGGAAGATATATCGCAAGGCAAAACTCTATGACATCTACCACTGGCAGGAAGCCATCGCCCGTGAACATAAGACGATGATTCGCGCGCGTCAGCTTGCTTCCCGGCTCGGTCTCGATATGAAGATTGGGGACGTGGAATTTCAGGGAGACGGCACGAAAGCCATCTTCTACTATATAGCAGATGCCCGTGTGGATTTCCGCCAGCTCATCAAGGACTTTGCGGAGGAATTCCACATCCGTGTGGAGATGAAGCAGATAGGCGCACGGCAGGAGGCCGGCCTCATAGGCGGACTTGGTGTCTGCGGCCGTGTTCTGTGCTGTTCCAAATATATGTCCGACTTCCAGTCCATCACCACCCAGGCGGCAAGATGCCAGGATATTTCCCTGAATCCTCAGAAACTCGCAGGTCAGTGCAGCAAGATAAAATGCTGCATCAACTACGAAGTTTCGGCTTACGTGGATGCGCAGAAAGATTTTCCTAATTTCCATGGACCTCTGGAATTCGATGACGGACAGGCCTTTCTTATGAAGACAGATATCCTGGCCGGCATTATGTATTTTTCCTACGACCCGCACAGCATGGCCAAGCTCTATCCGCTGACAATCGATAAGGTGAAGGAAGTCCTTGCCGCCAACCGAAAGGGTGTCAGGCCATCTTCTCTGCAGGACAACAAGCAGGGAGATCGTACTGGTGAGGCCGAATTCGTCAGCGCCGTGGGAGATGAAAGCATCAGCCGCTTCGACGAGAAGAAAAAACGCCGTCCAAGCCATCATCGCAACAACCGCCGCAACAGGCCAAACGACAAGAAGGAGAATGCCGGTTAATCGTGTTTTCTGCCTGATTGCCCTCTTTGCCCTCCTGTGCTCCTGCACGAGAGCAAGGGACGGCTACAAGTTCATCTTTGCCTCCGAACTTGATGGCAGATGGACGGATGGATATGAGTTTGAGGCAGACCTTTTCGACACCACCGCTCTCTACAGCACTTTCATTGCAGCCCGGATAGACCCTTCACGCATCGTGGGTGAGACAGTCCCGATGGAGATATTGGTCATGTCGCCTCTGGGAGACATTGCGGCAGAAAGATTCGACTTCCCCCTGAGCTCCTGCGGAGCTATGGTAGAATCCGACTATTGCGCAGGCCGTTGCGTGGATGTGGAATGGCCATACAGGGACAATGTCAAAGTGGGAAGAAGTACCTCTGCGCCGGGAGTGTGGAAAGTGCGAATCACACCCCTTCCGGTCGGAAATCAGGCTGTATTGGGCATAGGTTTCCGCTATCAGAACAGCAATGGGAAAAGATAAACTTCGCAAATTCAAGGAGAACGAGACTTTCTCCTGCCTGATTCAACCCCGCACCGAAGAGGTGTTCGGAACGTATCATCCCCTCCGAGGCAGATGGGGCGAGTCGATGTTCCATAACTCCAACCCCATAGTTCTGGAACTCGGCTGCGGCAAGGGTGAGTACACCATAGCTCTGGCCCTGAAATATCCCCAGCGGAATTTCATAGGCATCGACATAAAGGGGGCCAGGCTCTGGAAAGGAGCCAAATATGCCACTGTCCACAATATGCCAAACGTGGCCTTCATACGCACCAGAGTGGAGTTCATAGAGAGCCTGTTCGCCGAAGGCGAAGTCTCCGAAATCTGGATTACCTTCGCTGACCCTCAGGAGAGAAAGCCGAAAAAGAGGCTGACGCATCCTCTTTTCCTCAATCGCTACCGCAAGTTCCTCGCCTCCGACGGTGTAGTGCACCTGAAGACCGACAGCCGCCTGCTACACCACTATACTCTGGAACTTGCAAAGTGCAACGATATGACTGTGCTTGACCACAACGACGACATCTACGGCAGCGGAAGGGCGGATGAACTGCTTTCCATAAAGACTTTCTATGAGGCAAGTTTCCTGTCGCGAGGCATACCGATAACCTATATGGCATTCCGGCTGGACAATGCTGCGCCGCTCCATGAGCCGGATTGGGATCAGGAACCTTATGAACAGAAATATAAAACGCTAACGCGTGCGGATGGACATATGAGCAGCCAGCTCGAGTAGGTAGTCCTTCGCTTTGCTGTCCGCAATGACGTCGAGTGCGGCACGGGCCTTCGCAATCTCAATCTCAAGCCTTTCGCGCGCATAATCCAGCCCTTTGTACTGTTGCACTAGCGTTACGGCGTCCTGCGTGAGCTGGAAATCATCCTTGACATCACCTCCCACCCTGCGGATGCGGGAGAAAAGTTCTTCGACTTCCCGACAGGGTGCATTTTTCATAAACCCGAAGAGCGGAAGCGTGACCTTCTTTTCCAGAATATCCTGACCTGTCGGCTTGCCGATATTCAGCTCCGGAGAGTAGTCGAAAATGTCGTCCATAATCTGGAAAGCGAGCCCCAGATGGTAGGAATACCGGCGACAGGCCTCGACGGTGTCGTCATCTGCCTGCACCGAAAATGCTGCACTTGTTGCGGCTGTCTCGAAAAGGGCTGCTGTTTTGCGGTAGATAATGCCGGCGTAGTCGTCTTCCGTGGCCAGAAGGTCCATTGCTTTCTCCAGCTGTATCATTTCGCCTTCAGCCAGCATTTCGAGGCTGTGGGCGAAACTCAGGATGACGCGCTTGTCGCAGTATTCCACGATAGTCTCGATGGCCCTTGACAGCCAGAAGTCGCCGACAAGTACGGAAGTGGTGGGGGAATAGAGCGCCATCACTGTTGGAGCACCTCTTCGGATGGGACTGTTGTCGGCCACATCGTCGTGGAGCAGGGTGGCGGTGTGCAGCATTTCCACCGCTGCTGCACAGCGGATGACATTTTCATTGCAAGAGCCCGTGAGTGCCCTTGCAATGAGAAGTGTCAGCATAGGGCGGAGTTGTTTTCCTGAGTGCTCGGTCAGATACGAATTTACCTTGTCGAGCTGTGGCAGACTGGAATGAGTCTCTTCCAAGAATTTGGTCTGAAATCGAGCCCAGTCGCCAGCGAGAAAACTCTTTATCTCCGTGTACATATCATACTAGAAGCAGAATGCTACCGAAAGTTCGAACGCTCCGTTGGTTTTCTTTCCTATGACTTTCTTCCAGAAATCGCCAACATTGGGAAGATGCCCGAAGTTCCAATTGTATCTGGCGGTAATCTGAAGTATCCAGAGTTCGATACCGGCACCGGCGCCGAATCCGTATTCAAGACGGTCGCTGAAATTAGTGTCGGTCGGCACTCCGGTCCCATCCAAACAGCATCCGACGTAGGGGGAGACCAGAAGGAAGGGCCGGGCAACGATAAGGTCGATACCCCACTGGATATTTACAGGGAGTTCGAGATAGTGATATTTGTAATTGACCTTGTTAGCAATGCCATCGGTTGACATACCTCTCAGGTTGTACTGCAATTCGGGCTGGAAAGAGAGACCGGCTATTGAACCTGTCTGGTATCCGATGCCTGCGTGCCAGCCGGTGAAGGACTTGATATCCATCCCCACGGTTTTAAGATCTTCGACGAGACCCTTCGACATAAGGTTTCCGTATGTGAGGCCGCCTTTGATGATGAAGCCTTCTGCGAAAGCGGAAGTGGTCAGAGCCATCGCCGCTACGAGGGTAATCAGGATTTTTTTCATATTCAGATAAGAGAATTTATTTTGTCTTCTATTTCGTTCTGAGATACAAGGCCCACCAGACGGCCTACCATCTCTCCACCCTTGAAGAAAAGGAGGGTAGGGATGTTGCGTACACCGTACTGGACAGGAACGTCGGCGCTCTCGTCCACATTGCATTTGACGATGTTGATCTTGCCTGCAAACTTCTCCGAAAGTTCGTCGATCAGAGGTGAAAGCGTACGGCAGGGACCGCACCAGGGTGCCCAGAAATCCACTACTGAAGGTTTGTCCCCATTAATTACAACTTCTTCGAAGTTTGAATCGTTTACCATTTGTGCCACAGTGAGAGTATTTGTTTATTGATAAGCGAAGGTACGGATTTTTTCCGGAATTTACACCATCTGTTCGATATTCCATACGAAGGCGCGGACGCCCACGCTCTTGTTGCGGCTGTCAAGTTTTCGGACTGTCTTGAGCAGTTCACCGACTTTTTCGTCAGGAACGACCGTGATTACAGCTGAGTTCATCTCAGGCCAGGTGTGGGTGCCGCGATGCGGTTCGCCGTCAGACGAACCGCGTCCCTGCACCTGCTCGAAGAAGGTGAATCCCCTGATTCCCAGTTCGTCGAGCATATATTCCACACGTGAGGTAAAAGCCTGGTTGAATACTATAAGTACACTTTTCATCTTCTATTCCTCCTCTTTTATCTGCATGAATATGAATTCTTTGCGCCTTTTTTCCTCTTTGTCTCTCTCCCCGTTGCGGGCCATTATGCCGTAGGATACCGGCACGATGACGAGGGTGATGAAGGTGGAGACCAGAAGACCGCCTATTACGACGATGCCCAGAGGTTGCCACATTTCGGAACCCTCACCGTTGCTGAGTGCCATCGGGAGCATACCGAGCAGGGTGGTGAAAGCGGTCATAAGCACAGGACGCAGACGGCTCGCGCCTGAAAGGGCGATTGCTTCTTTCAGTTCGTAGCCGCGGTCGCGCATAAGGTTGATGTAGTCCACCAGCACAATGCCGTTCTTGACCACGATACCGACAAGCATCACGAGACCGAGGGCTCCGATCATGTCGAGAGACGTGCCTGTAACCCACAAGGCTATGATTACGCCGGAGAGCGCAAACGGAACGGAGAGCATTATGATGGCAGGTTTCGTCATGGACTCGAACTGCGATGCCATCACGATATAGACCAGAAGCACTATGAGAATCATCAGGAGCCCGATGTCGCCGAACATCTCCTGCTGGTCTTCGTAGTTTCCTCCGATGGTGACGGTTATGCCGGTAGGAGTGGATATCTTGTCAAGTTCGTTCTGCACGAGGACTGCCATCTCTCCGAGAGAGGTGTTGTACGGCAGCACGGAGACTCTCAGGAAGCGCTGGCGGCTCTTGCGGTCGATGGACTGAGGAGCCCAATACTCTTCGAGAGTCGCTATTTCGCTGAGTTTGATGCGGGCACCGGTGGCGGTAGGGATGGTGAAATCCTCCACGTCTGTGAGCGAGTTGCGGTCTTCTTCCTTGAGACGTACCACAATGTCATACTCGTCACCGTCCTCCTTGAGGTAGCCTGCAGTGAAACCTGTGACTCTTGAGCGGATGTATTGTGAGACAGTTGCGCTGGAGAGGCCGTGTGTGGCCAGTTTCTCCTTGTCAAGAGTGATTTTCAACTCCGGACGCTCTTTTTCGCGGCTTACCACGACGTCACGCGCACCGGGAAGTTTGGAGAGAGCCGCACGCACCTCTTCTGCATAGAGATTGGTGTCGTCGAAGTCGAAGCCGAATATTTCAACATCAACCGTGGAAGCGCCTCCCATACCCATACCTCCACTGGAAGTACACTGATATTCGATAATTTCCGGATAGTGGGACATCTCTTCGCGTAGCACCTCGGCTATCTGGTCGATGGTGCGTTTCCTTTCATATTTCTTGGTGCATACAACCGTCATCGTGATCTTGTAGTTGCTGCTTGAAGAGAAGAGCGCGCCGATGTTGCTTTCGTCGTTCGAACCGGCTGAGGTGGAGATTCTCTTGATCTCCGGCACCAGTTCGGTGAAACGCTGTTCGAGCACGCGCGCAGTCTTGAGAGTCTCTTCGATGCGGGTACCGCGCTGAAGTTCAACTTTTACGCTGAGGCGGCCGTTGTCGCTGGTCTGCATAAAGTCGGTACCGATTCTGCCGGCCATGAAAGGAAGCAGAGACAGGATGAAGAATGATATTGCAATCAGAAGAGTTGCCTTCTTGTGGCCGAGGCACCAGCGGAGCAGTTTTGCATAGGCGACGTCCACTTTGTCGAGAAAGCCTACGATATATTTGTCATACCAGCCCCGTTTCTCCTTGACTTCCACCAGATGGCCGCTTTCATCGATTCGGACCTTCTTGGCCTTGAGAAGTTTGGAACAGAGCATAGGAATGAGGGAGATTGCCACGACTGTGGAGGTGCAGACCACTATTGTCACAATCCATCCGAGTTCCTTGAACATAATGCCGGCAAGACCCTTGAGCATTGTCAGAGGTACGAATACCGCCACGATTACGAGAGTTGTGGCGATTACGGATATCCACACCTCATTGGTTGCATAGATGGCCGCCTCGTGAGGGGAAGAGCCCCTGTCGATATGCTTGGTGATGTTCTCCAGTACCACAATCGCATCATCCACCACCATACCGATGGCCACCGTCAGGGCGGAGAGCGATATGATGTTGAGGGAACTGTCCACCAGTAGAAGATAGATGAAGGCCACAATCAGGGCAATCGGAATGGTGAGGCCGATGATTATGGTGGCCCTCCATCTGCCAAGGAAGAAGAAAACCACCAGCACCACGAAGAGCAGTGCGTAGAGGATTGACTCCTCGAGGGATTTGATTGCGTTTTCGATCTCTTCCGAAGAGTCGTATATCATAGATATATTCACGTCGGATGGGAGAGTCTTCTTGATTCTGTCAAGTTCCTTGCGTACGTCGCGGCAGACCTGTACGGTGTTGGAGCCGGACTTCTTGGCCACCATCATTCGCACGGCCTCCTTGCCGTCCACCTTCTCGTCGAGGGTGAGGTCCTTGATGGTATCCCGTACTGTGGCGAGGTCACGGACGAACACTTTGCCGCCGGCCCTTGAGGTCGATACCAGAATGTCGGCAATATCAGTGCTGGATTCGTATTCGCTTCGAACCTGCATCTGATACTGCTGCTTTTCCATCTTGACGGTACCGCTCGAGAGATTGAGGTTGTTGGTGCTGATGGCGGAAGCCACCTGTTCCAGCGTCAGGCCGTAGGCATCCAGTTTGGACTGGTTGATGTCTATATAGATATAACGGTCCGGAGCTCCTGCGATGGAGACGGTGCCGATGCCGTCGATTCTGTTGAGTTGAGGTATCACCTCGTCGTTCATTATCTTCTCAAGTCCCGGATAACTCTCCTTTGCAGTGACGGCATACTGGATGATAGGCATCATACTGGAGTTGAGCTTGAAGATCATAGGACTCGAGCATCCGTCCGGGAGGTTGCTTCGGGTCATATCCACGAACGAGCGGACATCGTTGGCCGCCTCGTCCCGGTTTGTTCCCCATTCAAGTTGCAGATTCACGATGGACATATTGTCCTTCGAAGAAGAGGTGAGTTCCTTGAGACCGTCAACGGAGGTCAAGGCATTCTCAACGATTTTCGTAACGTTTGTTTCAACCTCGCTGGCACTTGCTCCCGGGTATGTCGTCATAACCGTGATATACGGCATATCCATCTCCGGGAACTGGTCGATAGGCAACCTTGACAGCGAGAAGAGGCCTATGACCATAACGGCCACAAAGATGAGGGCCGTGGTGATAGGCTTGTTTATCGCGGTTTTATAGATACTCATACTAGTTCTCCTTTGTCACTTTAAGCTTTGCTCCGTCAACAAGTTTTCCCTGTCCTACGGTTACGAGTCTGTCACCGTTGGCTATTTCGTCGCTTATGATTTCAACGTTTTCGTCGAATCTCTGACCCAGTTTCACGAAGATGCGCTTTGCCACTCCGTCCTTCTCGACGAATATGTAGCGGTCGTTTGCACCTGTGAGTTTGAGGACGGCTTGATAAGGAACCACCATTGCTTTGGCCATACCCATTGACATAGTGGTCTTCACGTACATTCCAGGACGCAGTTTCCGGGAGTCGTTAGGAATCCTGACCTTTGCCTGGAAAGTGTGGGAGGTTGCATCGATTGTCGGATATACGATTTCGATGGTTGCAGGGAATATTTCGTCCGGATAGATATCGGAAGCGATTTCAACCTTCTTGCCCGCCTTCACGTAAGGATAGTAGGATTCAGGAATTGAGATGAGAGCCTTGAGAGTCGATATCTGAGTGAGAACGAGAATAGGCTGACCGGAATAGAGTTCTCCGTCTTCGTAGTTCTTTGCGGAAATCACACCCGGGAAAGGAGCCTTGACGAAAGTGTTCTTTTCAAGGAAATCGAGACTTTCCCTGGTCTGGTCGTAACTGAGTTTTGTTCTGTCGTAGGTCTGTTCCGATATGGCTCCGCTCTCCTTGAGAGATTCCATACGGGCCATTTCCACACCGAGGTTGGCGTAAGTGAGTTTCGTGTTGGTATACTGGTTGCGGTCCATTCTCACGAGCATCGTGCCTGTGTTCACGGAAGTGCCAACTTCCACATAGATATGCTCGATCTTTCCGGTAACGGAAGGAGCTACGTTGATGGTCTGATAGCCCTGAAGGGTGGTGGAAAACTCCAAATCTCTGGAAATCTCCTGTTCGTAGATTCTTGTTGTCTCCACAAGTTCTTCGCGTACAGTGTTCTGCTCTTCAACCTGCTTCGGCCCGCAGGATGCGAGCGTGATAGCCGCAATGGCAACTGCTGAATAAATGCGTGTTTTCATATTTGTACTTTTCTATATCTTAGTTGTTCAAAAGTTTTTCAAGATCTATCTGAGCGGTCACCACCTGAAGGAGTGACTCGACGTATGCGCTTTGGGCGTTGATCAGACTTGTGCTGGCGTTGGTCAGTTCGAGAGCGGAAGCAACGCCGAACTCATACTTCTTGCCTATGTTGTCGAAGACGCGCTTGGCGACTTCCACGCTCTGCTTCTGGGTCCTGTATTTTTCAATGGCGGAAGTGAGATTGTAAACATACTGGCTGTGTTGGAGCTTGAGGGCAAGTTCCGTGTCGGCCATTGTGTTGAGTTGCTTTTCGTACGCAATCTTCGCCTCCTTGTGCGCTGCGGAGTTTTTCAGGGACGTGAAGATAGGAATGCTGAGTGTGGCACCGATCATATTTGGAGGTGTCATATTCATTGTCTTTTCATCGCTGAAGTACTGTTTGTTGCTGTATTGGTGGAAGATGCTGAGAGTAGGGGTGTTGGATAGTGCGGAGATGGCTACCTGCTTTCTGGCGAGTTCCGTGCTCTGCTGCAGAAGCTGGAAGCTGAAGTTGCGGGTGATGTCGAACTCCTCTCCGACAAGTTTACCCGCAGAATCGAGGTCGATAAGGGTGTCCAGACTGTCGCTGAGAACGATACGGGTGTTCTCGTTGAGACATAAAGTAAGACGGATTGTGTTGTATATCACTTCGAGGGATCTTTTCAGATACTCCACGTTGTTCTCCATACCTGCCACCTGCACCTGCAGTTGGTCAGCATCGGTCTGTTCGGATACTCCGGCCTTGACCGAACTTACTGAAATTTCGTAGAGTTTCTCAAGACTTGCGAGACTTTCCTCCATCAGGAGAAGGGTGGTCTGCGACACGAGAGCCGAAATATACAAGGTCTTGACCTGATCCTTCAAATCCTTTTCAGTCTGCCTGAAATTGATGTCGGCCATCTTCTGGGAGATGCCGGCCACCTGGGTGGCCACTACCATTGCGCCGTTGAAGGCGATGGCGGTCTGCAGGCCCATTGTGGCATAAGGAGGCATAGCGATGCTCTGTCCGCCGAAACTCATCTTGAAGCCCAGGGTGTTGGAATAGTCCACCGAACCTTTGACCTGAGGCAGCATGGAAGCAATGGCCTGCCACTTGCTTGCCCTTGCTTTCCTGATGTCGAGGGAGGCGTTTTTAAGTGTGCGGTTGTTTTCCACGGCGTACTGCTGCGCTTCAGAAAGTGTCATCGCCATGTACGGCGCCGCAGAGAATGATTCCTTCTCGGGCCGGGCAATCCCGACCGGCTTCAGGCCATTTACCTGTCCGCCGGCTTTCAAGGGTAAAACGGCCACAATCGCAGCCGTGAGAATAAGTATGGATTTTTTCATATCAGTTTTTATTGTTTCGAAAAATACGTCAGTCCCGCAAAAATTATGCCCGGAGGGGCACAATGGTTGGTAAAATATAGGAAAATACATAAAAAGCGGATTTTTTTATTTGTAAAAACTTGTTACAAATAAAAAAATCCTGCGCTATAGTGGTATCTGGAGGTGTTTTTCAGCCTTTATCGCCTGTTGGACGAGGCTGATTTAGGAGGCGGGCAATAGTGGGTCGGGGCGGAGACGGTGCGCAGGAAAGGTTTCTTGCGCAGGTAGCTGCTCACGATGAAGTAGAGCCCGGCGAGAATGAAAGGAACGCTGAGCCACTGCCCCATATTGCCTACCATCGAAGCTTCGAAATCGACCTGGTCTTCCTTGATGAACTCGATGATCGAGCGGCAGCCGAAGCAGGCTACGAGGAAGAATCCGAAAAACCATCCGCGATGGACTTTCATATTCCTGAAATATGCAGTGACGAGGAAGATGCCGATGGCCAGATAGCAGAGAGCTTCATATATCTGTGTCGGATGCTTGGCGACGGTCTCTCCGTTGCGGGCGAAAACAAAACCCCACGGGAGCGAAGTCTCGCACCCGTATATCTCCGAATTGAAGAGGTTGCCGCAGCGGATGAGGCAACCGACGAAAGCCACCGCTATGACGAGGCGGTCAAGCAGCCACAGCATATCGATGTCCCATTTCTTCCCGTAGCGGGCGATATACCACCAGGCGCCCAGCAGAACACCGATGGCTCCTCCGTGAGAGGCCAGACCGCCTTTCCACGGCTGGAAAATCTCACCGAAGCCTTTGGCCGAACCGAGGTAGTACTGCGGCTCATAGAAGAGGCAGTGGCCCAAACGGGCTCCGACAATTGTTCCGATGAGCATCGCATAGAGCAGCGGCTCGATGAGTTTCACGTCAACGCCTTCTCTCTGGTAGAATTTGGTGAATAGCCAGTAACCCAAAGGGAAACCTGCCACGAAGAGCAGAGAATAGTATCTGAGGGCCAGCGGGCCTATGTGACATATGACCGGATCGACGTTCCAAACAACGGAGAGGAAATTAATCATAGAAAACCAATTATCTTTTTGAAATAAGGTTAATTATCAACGTTTCAGCCGTGAGAACACGCTCAGCGGCAGTGCTTTTCCGAAGCTGTCGCGCAATGCGAGCTCTCCGAATTCCAGGCTCTTGAACGATGTGCCGAAAGCGCAGCGCACAAGAGTGTCGGCAAGAACTGCCGAATAACCGTTGGAATAGAGGTTGAGCACCATAAAACTGTCTTTTGGAGCAAGTATGGCCGCACAGGATTGAAGCAGTTCGAAAAGACATTCGTCGAGCTTCCATTTTTCGCCGTCAGGGCCGTGTCCGTAGGCCGGAGGGTCGAGGATCAGGCCCTGATAGAGATTGCCACGGCGTGCCTCGCGGCGGGCGAATTTCAGTGCGTCTTCAATTATCCAGCGGATACCGTCAAGCGAACTGAGCTCCATATTGCCGCGGGCCCAGGTGACGACCTGCCGTACTGAGTCGAGGTGGGTCACTTCCGCCCCTGCGGCGCGCGCAGCGAGTGATGCGGCGCCCGTGTAAGCGAAAAGATTCAACACCTTCGGTGCGGACTTCCCGCTGCGGAACGGCTCCACGCTTCGCAGTTCCAAAACGCTCCTGCGTATCCAGTCCCAGTTGGGAGCCTGCTCGGGGAAGACTCCGACATGCTTGAAACTCGTCAGACCGAGGCGCAGCTTTATGTCTGCTGCAGGATATGCAATCTGCCATTGTTCCTGCATCTTGCGGAGCATGGTCCACGAGCCGCTGTCCTCCTTGCCGGCCTTGCCGAAACCGGCGCCCGGCTTGAACTCCGTGTTCGCGGAACGGTGCCATTCTTCGTCCGAGAGAGATTTGTGCCACAGGGCTTTAGGTTCAGGCCTTATCATAGTGTACGGCCCGAATCTCTCCAGTTTGGAGAAATCTCCCGAATCGATGAGTTCGTAGTCTTTCCAGAGGTCTGATGGATACTCGATTGTCATATCCGCAAAAGTAGTGGTTTTTTGAAAAAAAGATTCTAATGTAGTATAGGAATATATCGCTGTGCCATCCGGTAGAAGCCGAGGTCGGTGCGGTGGGTGCCGTCCACCGTGCCTTCAGAGTCTCCCTCGTCCACGGCTTCGCGCGGCACATATCGCAGGTTGCGGTATCCCTCCTTGCGGAGTTTCCGATAGAGGTCGGACCAGTAAGCGCTCTTTTCGGCCATATCGTTCGCGGTCTTGAGGTCCACGCTTTCATAGCCGTACTTATAGTCTTCCACCATAAATATCCTGGCTGAAGGATGAGCCTTCGCGACCTCTGTCAGGAAGAAATATGCACTGTCCTTCATTATCTGAAGGGTACAGTTGGGGAGGCAGTCTATGACTATCTTGTCTGCATCTATGCGGCGGAGAGCTTCAATCATCGACCTGTCCATACGCGCATTGCCGCTGAAGCCGAGGTTTATGACCTCCTTGTTCAGTGCACGGCTTATAATAGAGGTCATCACCATACCCGGACGGGAAGCGCATCCGCCCTGTGTGATGCTGGTGCCGTAGAAAACAATCGGTTTTGAAGCGCCTTTCGTCAGGGCAGCCTTGTGGGGAAGAGTGATGCTGGCGGTCGAATCCACCCCGAATTCCACATATTCCACTCCGTCATATAGAGGGAGATATGCCATATATTCACGCACTTTGCCGTCCATTCTGCTGACCAGCAGGCTCTGGCAGTCGGTGCTGCGAGGGATGGCCGTGCAGATGAAACTCCACACTCCCTTCTCATTGAGATAATAGAGGTCTATGCCTCTTACTCCGGTAGCGGCCATATGGTTCATGCCGAAGCCGTTGAGAGGCTTCCAGCGTACCCCGACGGCCTTGCTGTCCGTAGAGAACCTGACGGCCAGGCCTGCCGAATTCAGTCCGAGGTCCCACACTTCCTTGCGTGTCACCTCCTTGAGGTCTTCCGGAAGGCGGGAATATGGCAGAGCCGTGTTGTCAAATCCTTGATTTATAAGCATTAGCTCTCTTGCATCGGTATATTTCAACTCCGATGCCTTCTGCCCTGCCGCGGCTATGGTCAGCGCCGCGAGGCAAAGTGAAAAGATCAGTTTTTTCATCTATTTTTTCTGTTTTCCTTTTATCTGGATTTTAAACCCTTCATCGATGAGAGGCTGGACCAGGGTACGCATTTCCTCTTCGGTAAAGGCTTCGAGATTCTGTGCCGGTGTGGGACGGTCGATGGTATAGACCATCACTTCGCGTGGACGGAGGTTGCGGACGATTGCCTTCCAGCCTTCGAGCACCTCGGGCGAGGCCGAATCGAATTCCGGGCTCCGGAGAAACATGGTCTGAAGGACGAAATCCCCTTCGAAGGCGCCGAGAGCCTCTATCACGCGCGCTATGTCGTAGCCGGGTGCCGGACGGTCTATCAGGGCTATGAGTTCATTTGTAGGAGCATCTATCTTGAGTATCGGATTGTCAACTTTCCTGAGGGCTTCGAACACTTCAGGAACGTGGACTCTGGTGGCGTTGGAGAGGACCGAAACTTTCGCCTCGGGGTAGAAAGTGTCGCGAAGACGGAGAGTGTCGTCTATGATGCGGGGGAATTCGGGGTTGAGCGTAGGCTCGCCGTCACCGCTGAAGGTGATGGAATCTATCTTCATGTCGGCAAGCATCAACTCCGAGAGTTTGTCTTCGAGCGCTCCGCGCACCTGTGCCGCATCCGGCAGCTTTGTGTCGGCGAGGCCGTCTTTGTTCCAGCCGCATTCGCAGTAGATGCAGTCAAAGCTGCAGATTTTGCCGTTTACCGGCAGGAGATTGATACCCAATGAATTGCCCAGCCTGCGGCTGTGGATTGGTCCGAAGACCGTCTCTTCTCTCATCATAACTCAATATCCGCGTTCGGAGTCGCGTCGCATATCCTTTTCCTTTATGCTCTCGCGCTTGTCAAACTCGCGTTTGCCCCGTGCGAGGGCTATGTTCAATTTTGCGTAGCCGCCATCTGAGATGAACAGTTTTGTGGCTACTATGGTCAGGCCCTTTTCCTTGACTGCGCGCTGGAGCTTGCGCAGTTCGCGCTTTGTCAGAAGGAGCTTGCGGTCGCGCTTCGGGTCCTGCCGGCTGAAGGCCGAGCCCCACCAATATTCGGCGACATTCATATTCTTGACAAAAAGCTCATTTCCAACAAAATAGCAGTAACTGTCCACGAGGGAGGCCTTGCTCTCGCGGATGGATTTTATCTCTGTGCCGCTCAAAACGATGCCGGCAGTATAGTGCTCGAGAAATTCATACTCGAACCCTGCCTTCCTGTTCTTTATCTCCACCCTTTTTGTCATAACCACAAAGATATAAATAAATAATCATATAGGTCTGCCTTCACAAAAAAACGGGCCGCAATGTGCAGCCCGTCTTTTTCGATCTTCCCGGAGGCTAGCAGCAACAGCAGGCCAGACCGTTCGCCTTGCAGAAAGCGAAGATTGCGATGAGTGCGAAACCGAGGAGAATGACGGTTACGTAGATGCCGCAGATCACCTTCCATCTCTTGAGCCACTTGTCGTTGTTCCAGCCGAGGGTCTGGAGAGCGCTCCAGAAGCCGTGTGTGAGGTGGAACCACAGTGCGACGAACCAGATGAGGTAGAGTAGGGTTACCCACCATCTGCCGAACGTGAGATTCATCAGTTCGTACGGGTTGCCTTCTTCTCCTCCCATAAACATTTCGAGCTGCATCTTTGCCCAGAAATTGGTCAGGTGCAGGGCGATGCCGAGGATTACTATGAGGCCCAGAACGAACATGTTCTTTGCAGACCAGGAGTCAACGGCCGCTTTGTTGGACACTGCATATCTCTGGCTGCCTCTTGCCTTGAGGTTGCCGATTGTGAGGATGAATGCATAGACGATGTGGACAAGGAAGCCGGCGGCCAGAACAGGTACCATAATGCTTACGATGCCCAGGGACATGAAATCACATACTCCCTGAAAAACCTTTCCGGTCCATACGCCGCCGATCATTGTGCTGCTCGGGTCGAAGACATAGGTCAGGTTCAGACACATATGGAGTGTCAGGAAGAGAATGAGGAAAAGTCCGCTGATGCTCATCAACAGTTTCTTTCCGATAGAAGATTTGAAAATGCTTGACATAATTAGGTTTATATTTTTACACTATTTCCCTTTTGGGTTGCAAATATAAGCCTTAACTTGTTAAAATCATAATATTTGGTTACTTTTGTTTGATTTTAACGGAATTGGATATGAAATACAAAAGAATATTATTGAAACTCAGCGGCGAAGCGCTGGGCGGGCCCGACGGAGTGGGGCTCGATGAGAAAGTTATGGACCGTTTTGCCCGCGAGATAGCTCTCGTGGCTGAAAAAGGTGTGCAGGTGGCAATCGTCATCGGCGGAGGCAACATCTTCCGTGGGCTCAGCGGAGCGTCAAAAGGATTCGACCGCGTCCGCGGCGACCAGATGGGTATGCTCGCCACCACCATCAACAGCATAGGCCTGAGCCTCTGCCTCAGGGGACACGGCTGCAAGGCGGAAGTCTTCACGAGCACCCCTATGCGTCCGATGGCCAAGTATTATATGAGAGACGAAGTGGAGGAATATATGCAGAGCGGCGGTATCGCCCTTGTTTCCGGAGGCACCGGCAATCCGTTTTTCACGACCGATTCGGGAGCGGCTCTGCGCGCCTGCGAGCTGCGCTGCGACGCTCTGCTCAAGGGTACGAAGGTGGACGGAGTCTATGACAGCGACCCTGTCAGAAATCCTTCCGCAAAACGATATAGTACCCTCACTTTTGACAAGGCGATAGCGGACGGTCTCAAAGTGATGGACCTGACCGCCTTCGCCCTCTGCAAGGAAAACGATATGCCTATAATAGTCTTCAATGTCAATCAGGACGGCTCTCTCCTGCGTCTTGTCGAAGGTGAGGACGTAGGTACGGTGGTCAGCAACGTCGAATAGGCAATGAAAAGGCAAATAAACAAAAACTGAAACTATGATACAGAAAGCAAAAGAAACCGTAGAGGCTGCAAGGGTAAAGATGCAGAATGCGGTGAACCATCTGGAGGACGAACTCAAGACCTATCGTGCCGGCAAGGCGAATCCTTCCGTATTCAACGGCGTGATGGTGGACTACTATGGAAATCCCACTCCGCTGCCGCAGGTTTCCAGCATTTCGGCTCCCGATGCGAAGACAATGATGATTCAGCCGTGGGACCGCAACCTCATCCCCAAGATTGAGAAAGCCATAATGGATGCCAATCTGGGATTCACTCCGCAGAACAACGGCGAGACCATCCGCATAAACGTTCCCGCCCTCACGGAGGAACGTCGCAAGGAGCTTGTCAAGAAGTCCCGCACAGCGGGGGAAACTGCCAAAATCAGTGTGCGCAATGGCCGCCGCGATGCCATCGAGGCATTGAAGAAACTCCAGAAAGAGGGACTTCCGGAAGATTCGGAGAAAGATTCCGAAGATGCGGTTCAGAAGCACACAGACTCTTTCTCCAAGAAGATTGACGAGATTCTCGCCTCCAAAGAGAAAGAGATAATGACCGTATGATCAAACTTATCGCCGGACCTTGCAGCGCCGAAAGCCGCGGCGTGACGCTCGGCACGGCGGCGGCGCTCGCGGAACTTTCTCCGCAGTTCGAATCTCTCGGGTTCGAGCTTGTGGGAGTGCGCGCCAGCGCCTGGAAGCCACGCACCAGGCCCGGTAACTATGAGGGTCCCGGCGAACAGGCTCTGCAGTGGCTCGCAGCATCACCTGTGCCGGCGCTCACCGAAGTCGGCTCTCCCTCCCATGTGGAGGCAGCCCTCAAGGCTGGGGTGCAACGCTTCTGGATAGGGGCTCGTACATCCACCAATCCTTTTGATGTCCAGGCGATTGCCGATGCATTGCGAGGTACGGATGCGGAAGTGTTCGTTAAAAATCCGATGAACCCCGATGTTGAATTGTGGATAGGTGCAGTCGAACGGCTTCATGCCGCCGGTCTCAAGAAAATATCCCTTATCCATCGCGGATTCTCCTTCTACGAGAAAAACAAGTATCGCAACCAGCCGAAGTGGCAGGTGCCCATCGATGTGATGCGTATGTTGCCGCAGTTCCCCATGTTCTGCGACCCCAGCCATATCGGAGGCAAGGCGGAATATCTTCGCGAGATATCTCAGAAAGCATTGGATCTTGGCTATGACGGACTTTTCGTCGAGACGCATCTCACTCCTCAGGCCGCTCTCAGCGACTCGCGCCAGCAGATAACCCCTATGGAACTTCTCGCTCTTTTGAGCTCCCTTGTCATCAAGCATCCCGCTGCGGAGCCCCCTTGCGGCGCTGCTTCGGATGGTGTCCCCCGGAGCTCAGAACCCTCTTCGGAGGCGGAGCGGACACTAGAGCAGCTGCGTACGCAGATAGACGAACTGGATGAAAGTCTTCTGGCCATTCTGGCCGAGCGTATGAAAGTGTCGGAGGCTGTAGGTGTGTGCAAGAAGGCGCACAACCTTCAGGTGCTGCAGCCTGCGCGTTGGGAGGAGGTGCTCCGTCGCGCCGAAGCCCGCGGCCACGCCCTCGGTCTCGACACCGCCTTCGTCACAGACCTCTACAAACTCATCCATCAGGCATCCATCGACAGGCAGTAGGACATAAAAATAAGGCGAAGGAAAAGGAATTTGAAATTCAATAGAAAAAGACATAACTTTGTATTGCAGGCTGGACGAGGGAAAGAAACAACTGATAAAAAGAGATTTATATATGAAAGGAATCGTACTTGCGGGAGGCAGCGGCACGCGCCTCTATCCGATTACAAAAGGCATAAGCAAACAGTTGCTGCCAATCTACGACAAGCCGATGGTGTATTACCCGATAAGTGCCCTGATGCTTGCGGGCATCCGTGATATCCTGATTATCTCCACTCCGTACGACTTGCCGGGCTTCAAGAGACTTCTCGGCGACGGAAGCGACTACGGAGTTAATTTCACCTATGCAGAACAGCCTTCTCCCGACGGCCTTGCTCAGGCATTCATAATCGGTGAAAAGTTCATAGGAGACGATGCGGCCTGCCTTGTGCTGGGCGACAACATATTTTATGGCAGCGGTTTCACGAGCCTGCTCCGCAAGGCGGTGGAAGATGCCGAGCAACGCGGCAAGGCTACGGTTTTCGGCTACTGGGTATCCGACCCGGAGCGCTACGGTGTGGCCGAGTTCGACCGCGACGGCAACTGTCTTTCCATAGAGGAGAAACCGAAGGAGCCGAAGAGCAACTATGCAGTCGTGGGATTGTATTTCTATCCGAACAAAGTGGTGGATGTGGCCAAACATATAAAGCCTTCGGCCCGCGGCGAGCTTGAGATAACCACCGTCAATCAGCGGTTTCTGCAGGACGGAGAGCTGAAGGTGCAGGTTTTCGGCCGTGGATTCGCCTGGCTCGACACCGGAACGCACGACAGCCTTTCGGAGGCATCCACATTCGTGGAGGTCATCGAAAAGCGACAGGGCCTCAAAATCGCCTGTCTCGAAGGAATCGCCTACCGCAACGGCTGGATTACGGAGGAGAAAATGCGCTCCCTTGCAGAACCTATGCTGAAGAATCAGTACGGAAAGTATCTGCTCAAAGTCATAGACGAGCTCAAGCAGGACGTAACAAGCACTTCAATTCAAAACAAATGAAAAGAAACATTGTAATTACGGGAGGCGCCGGATTCATCGGCAGCCACGTGGTGAGACTTTTTGTCAACAAATATCCTGAATATAAGATTGTCAACCTCGACAAGCTGACCTATGCCGGCAATCTCGCAAACCTGAAGGACATTGAGGACAAGCCCAACTACAAGTTTGTCAGGATGGACATCTGCGATTTCGAAGGAGTGCTCGGATTGCTCCGGGACGAGAAGATAGACGGCATCATACACCTTGCGGCTGAGAGTCACGTCGATCGCAGCATCAAGGATCCGTTCACTTTCGCTCAGACCAACGTTATGGGTACGCTCAGCCTGCTGCAGGCAGCGAAGCTCCATTGGGAGTCCCTTCCGGAGAAATATGAAGGAAAGCGTTTCTATCACATCTCCACCGATGAGGTTTACGGAGCTCTTGAAATGACGGACCCTGAGGGGATAGAGCCGCCTTTCACCACGAAGGCCTCTTCAGGAAAGCATCATCTGGCTTACGGCTCGAAATTTTTTACGGAAGATCTGAAGTATCAGCCGCACAGCCCGTACAGTGCCGCCAAAGCCTCCAGCGACCATTTCGTCCGCGCGTTCCACGACACCTACGGTCTGCCGACAGTAGTGACGAACTGCTCGAACAACTACGGCCCTTATCAGTTTCCTGAAAAGCTCATACCTTTGTTTATCAATAATATACGCCATCGTAAGCCGCTTCCTGTCTATGGTAGGGGAGAGAATGTGCGTGACTGGCTTTACGTCGAAGACCACGCCCGCGCCATCGACACCATCTTCCATAGCGGCAAAATCGCCGAAACCTACAACATCGGCGGCTTCAATGAGTGGAAAAATATCGACATCATCAAAGTCCTCATCAATACCGTTGACCGGTTGCTCGGCCGCAGTGAAGGTGAGGATATGAATCTCATCACATACGTCACCGACCGCGCCGGCCACGACTTGCGCTATGCCATCGACTCGTCAAAACTTCAGAGGGAACTGGGTTGGGAGCCGTCGCTTCAGTTTGAAGAAGGTATCGAGAAGACAGTGAAATGGTATCTCGACAATCAGGAGTGGATGGACAACGTCACCAGCGGTGACTACCAGAAGTACTACGAGACAATGTATTCCGGACGATAGTCCGGCGTGCCCGTCGCCCCGCCTAAAACTTCATCTCCGCCGACTCACGCAGCATTTGGCAGAAGAGTTCCGCCGAACGCTTGCGGTATGCATCGCGCAGATAGTGGATGCCTCCCGTCATCTTGCGGTGGATGCCTTGGACAGGCTTTGCTATCAGGGATTTGTTGTAATAGATGGCCAGACTTGACAGGATGGCCACCATATTGGACCGCTCGACCATATCCAGAATGACGTATGGCTCGTTGAGCTCCACCCTGACGTCAAGGCCGCTTGTATCCACATCTATGAACCGTTCAAAAGCCTTTCTGGCCTGCAGACCGCTTCCGGCAAGTGCTATTCCGTATCGCGAAATCTCCTTGACCGTGACCGATTTCCTGCCGGCGAGGGGATGGTCGTGACGCATAATTGCGGAGAGATTGGACTGGAAGAGCGGCTCGGATATGATGGCGCTGTCCCTGACTGCGGGTGTGAAAGCTACAATCAGGTCGAGTTCTCCTTCGCGGAGCATATCGTGGAGTTCCGACGCGGATTTGTAGAATATCTTCAGGTTGACGCCCTTATACCTATCCATAAAATCTTCCAGTGTCCTTGTTAGCAGCCGTGTGAAGGAGTGGGTCACACCGATTTTCAGTGTACCTGTGATGGCTTTGCGCAGGTCATTCGCTTGTAACTTGCAGTCGTTCGAGTCGCGGAGCGTCCGCTTTGCAAGCGGCAGCAGCTGTGCGCCTGCCTCGGTCAGAGCCACACTGCGGGAAGTTCGCGTGAACAGTTCTGAGCCCAACTCGTTTTCAAGTTGTTGAATCTGCTGGGAAAGAGTCCCTTGGGTGATGAACAGCTTTTTTGCCGCTTTCGAGAAGTTCAGTGCCGATGCCACGGTCACGAAATAATTCAACTGACGCAGTTCCATAGATTATGCATTTTTTACCAGTTTACTTCCCGGCCGTATATGTTTCTTCCGGCAAAGATAATAACTATTGACAGAATCAATAGCGACAATAGAAAAATAATATAAGAAATCAATAGAAAATCAGCCTGGGCGAATTAAATTTGTAATGAAACAAACACTTAAAAACAGAAAAGCAATGAAACTGAAAATCTACTATTGCAAGTCTTGCGGCAATCTGCTCGTGAAACTTGTTGACAGCGGGGTTGAACCTTACTGCTGTGGAAGAGAAATGATCAATCTGACACCTAACACGACTGAAGCTTCGGGCGAGAAGCATCTCCCGGTAGTCTCCTTCCCGGAGAAGGGAGTTGTGAAAGTGGAGGTCGGAAGCGTGCCTCATCCGATGGGTGAGAAACACTACATCCAGATGATTCTGCTTGAGACCGAGTGTGGTTTTCAGGTGCGCTGGCTGAAGCCTGAAGAGGAGCCTTCGGCACTTTTCCGTATCGGAGAAGAGAAGCCCGTGGCCGTCTATGAATTCTGCAATATCCACGGACTCTGGAAAACTGAAAACATTTTTGCCTGATTAATAGGTAAAATGCATATTCTTTTGTAAATTTGCAGATTACGGATTCTATATCCGCATTTCGCCCGAGGTTGCCCTGTGACAACCAAGGGCGAAGCCATGCAAAAATCTGATAAATAACAAATTACATTATGAATATTTCAGTCGCCGGAACCGGTTACGTCGGACTGAGCATCGCAACACTGCTTGCCCAGCACCACCACGTAACCGCCGTTGACGTCATCCCCGAGAAGGTAGAAAAAATCAACCGTCGCGAAAGTCCCATCAGGGATGAGTATATTGAAAAATATTTTGCCGAAAAAAGGCTGGACCTGACCGCAACCCTCGACGGTGAAGCGGCCTACCGCAATGCACAGTTCGTGGTCATTGCCGCCCCGACCAACTATGACTCACAGAAGAACTTCTTCGACACCACCCACGTGGAAGAGGTGATAGACCTCGTGCTGAAGGTCAACCCCGATGCTGTGATGGTTATAAAATCCACCATACCTGTGGGATACAGCCGTTCCCTCTATGTGAAATATGCTTCGCGGTTCCGGACGGATCCGATGCTCAACGGCTCCGCAGGCCTTCCGCGCAAGCACTTCAATCTTCTCTTTTCACCGGAATTCCTTCGCGAAAGCAAGGCACTCGAAGATAACCTCTGGCCGTCACGCATAATCGTGGGCTTCCCGAAACTCATCCCGACAGGAGGAGAGGATCCGATTGATAGGGAAAATGCCGCCATCAGTGCCATAGGCAGTCCGAAGGCGGAGGAATATGCCCGCACATTTGCAGGCCTCCTGCAGGAAGGGGCCGTAAAGCAGGATATACCAACCATCTTTATGGGGATGAAGGAGGCGGAAGCGGTAAAGCTTTTCGCCAACACCTATCTTGCGCTCAGGGTCAGCTACTTCAATGAACTGGACACCTATGCCGAAGTGAAAGGGCTCGATGCCAGGGCCATCATAGACGGCATCGGTCTGGATCCCCGCATCGGCACCCACTACAACAACCCTTCTTTCGGCTACGGAGGCTATTGCCTGCCGAAAGACACAAAGCAGCTTCTGGCCAATTTCAAGGACGTGCCGGAGAATATGATTACCGCCATCGTGGAGAGCAACCGCACGCGCAAGGATTTCATTGCGGACCAGGTGCTTTCGAAGGCCGGATATTACAGTTATTCCGAGCGGAACCGCTTCGACGGTGCCTGCGAGCGGCAGGTGGTGGTCGGAGTCTATCGTCTGACGATGAAGAGCAATTCCGACAATTTCCGCCAGAGTTCCATCCAGGGTGTGATGAAGCGCATCAAGGCCAAGGGTGCCCGGGTTATCATCTATGAGCCGTCTCTCGACAGCGGCTCGACTTTTTTCGGCTCACTGGTCGTGAACGATCTCTCGGAGTTCAAACACTTGAGCCATTGTATTATAGCAAACCGCTACGACTCCTGTCTGGATGACGTGGCCGATAAGGTTTATACACGCGACATATTCCGTCGCGACTGACAGTTATGAATATTCTGGTAACAGGGGGAACCGGATATATCGGTTCCCATACGGTTGTGGAACTGCTCACTGCAGGGCATAAGGTCACCGTGGTGGACAATCTCTGCAACAGCAGCGCCGATTCTCTGGCGAAAGTTTCTGAGATATGCCACTGCTCCTCCATTCCCTTTGCGGAGTGCGATATCAGGGACAGGGCGGCTCTGGGCAGAGTTATGGATTCCGATCGCTTTGATGCAGTCATCCATTTTGCAGGGCTCAAGGCTGTGGGAGAGTCGGTGGAAAAGCCTTGGGAGTATTACGACAATAATATCGGAGGTACGCTTGTCCTGCTCGACGTGATGCGGCAGCACGGCGTAAAGAATATAATTTTCAGCAGTTCAGCCACAGTATATGGCGACCCGCAGGAGATTCCGATTACCGAAACTTGTCCTAAGGGGCAGTGTACCAATCCCTATGGCTGGACCAAATCAATGCTGGAACAGGTATTGACAGACCTGCAAATGGCCGACAGCGAGTGGAATGTGGTGCTTCTCCGATATTTCAATCCGATAGGCGCCCACCCGAGCGGCCTGATAGGCGAGAATCCGAACGGCATCCCGAACAACCTTATGCCCTACATCACCCAGACTGCCGTCGGCATCCGCAAGGAACTCGGTATCTTCGGCAACGACTATCCGACTCCCGACGGCACCGGAGTTCGCGACTACATCCACGTAGTGGACTTGGCAAGAGGCCACGTGGCTGCGCTCAAGGCCATTGCCGGCAAATGCGGCATTGAGACTTTCAACCTCGGCACCGGCACCGGATATTCGGTACTTGACGTGGTCCGCGCTTTCGAGAAGGCCAACGGTGTCAAGGTGCCGTACTCCATCAAACCGCGAAGGGCCGGCGACATAGCCGCATGCTACTCCGATCCGTCAAAAGCCTTCAGGGTTCTTGGGTGGAAAGCAGAATACGGCATTGAAGATATGTGCCGCCACAGTTGGAATTTCCAGAAGAATTTACTGAAATAACAGATATAGAGAAATTTATAATGGAGGTAATCAGGACAGATATCGAGGGCGTGCTCATCATAGAGCCGAAGGTGTTCGGCGACTCGAGGGGATACTTCTTCGAGAGCTTCAACGCACGCGAGTTTAGGGAGAAGACAGGGCTGGAAATAAACTTCGTGCAGGATAACGAATCCCGCAGCCACTATGGAGTGCTTCGGGGGCTTCACTTTCAGAGGCCGCCTTTTGCCCAGAGCAAACTGGTGCGCTGCGTACAGGGTGCTGTTCTTGACGTTGTGGTAGATATCCGGCGTGGCAGCCCAACTTACGGGCAGTACGTTGCCGTCGAACTCACCGAAGACAACCACCGCCAGATGTTCCAGCCAAAAGGTATCGCCCATGGATTTGCCGTCCTCAGCGAGACGGCGGTCTTCCAGTATAAATGCGACGAGTTCTACCATCCCGAAGCCGAAGGCGGCATCAGTCTGCTCGACGCTTCTCTTGCGATTGACTGGCGCATACCCGCAGACAAAGCCCTTCTGAGCGAGAAGGACACCAAGCACCCGCTGCTCAAAGACTTCGAAACACCATTCACGGTATGAACATACTTGTAACAGGCGCCGGCGGCCAGTTAGGCAACGAGATGCAAATCGTATCACGCCAGACGGCGGACACATACTTCTTCACCGACGTATGCGATGGACATGAGAGGCTCGATATCACCGACCTTGAGTCCGTGCGCGCTTTTGTCCGGGAGCACGGGGTGCAGGCCATTGTCAACTGTGCCGCCTGGACCAATGTCGATGGGGCCGAAGATCCGGCAAAATTCGAGTTGGTTGAGGCTTTGAATGCCACGGCCCCCGAAAACCTTGCCATCGCAATGAAAGAAGTAGGCGGCCTGCTGGTACATATCTCCACGGACTATGTTTTCGGTCGCGAGCCGTACAATGTGCCTTGCCGCGAAGACCAGACGGGAACCCCCACCGGGGTGTATGGCCTGACCAAACTTCACGGGGAGCAGGCTATCCAGAGGGTGTTCGCTTCCCAGTCGGGAAAGGGCGATGCTGGCGCTTTCGTCATCATCCGCACCGCCTGGCTCTACAGCGAATTCGGCAAGAACTTCTGCAAAACGATGCTGAACCTCACCGCCACCAAGCCCGAACTCAAGGTCGTCTTCGACCAAGTTGGCACTCCAACCTATGCCCTGGATTTGGCAAAGGCGATTACTGTGGTGCTTGCAGATTATTCCCGTCATGCTGAACTTGATTCAGCATCTCATTACGCCAATTCCGGCATCTACCACTTCAGCAACGAAGGAGTATGCAGTTGGTACGACTTTACCAAAATGATACAGCACTACAGCGGACAGAACGCCTGCAACGTCCTCCCTTGCCACTCCTCCGAGTTCCCGAGTCCTGTGACGCGTCCCGCTTATTCCGTGCTGGACAAGACCAAGATAAAAGAGACCTTCGGAGTTGAGGTGCCGTATTGGACCGACAGTCTCCTGGCCTGCATTGATAACTTCAGGAAACTTTGAATACACTTTCGCAAACCAACAAAATGTCAGAACAAGAGATACAACAGCAGATGGAGGCGATGCGCGCCCTGGACGAGCCGATGCCACAGGTAGGAATCTTCTGGTACGACCCCGACGACAGGGCCTTCTTCGGCGTCCGCAAGCAGGAACTCACCCCCAAGCAGGCGGAAGAAGCGGCCGACAACGGCCTGCCGTTCATCAACTATCCCCACCTGCACCGGCAGATATGGGCCAAGGAATACTTCCGCGCCCAGGCCACCGGCGAAGCCACCAAGTTTAAAGGTGACTACACCCAAGTGCCCAGAGGACGCGTGACTTGGAATATCAGCAAATTCATCGTTTTCGTAGGTCAGTGGGCCAAGCCCATCGAAGCGGAACTTTCCCGGATGATAGAGGAGGAATTCGCCCTCCCGTACTTCGAATTCGTCTATGACGAGCACTGGGACCTCGGCCACGGCTGGAGCGGAGATATGTAAAACGAAAGTCAACAGAGAGTAACCCAGGCAACCGAACCAACGCGCACCCCTTGCGCAAAACGCCGGGTACTCGCGGCGGCGGGGCGGCCGGGGGGGGGGGGGGGGGGGGGGGGGGGGGGGGGGGGGGGGGGGGGGGGGGGGGGGGGGGGGGGGGGGG
>JAGHST010000045.1 GCA_018065695.1 Candidatus Cacconaster caballi
TTCTCCATCCGCTTCCAATTCTCCATCAACTCATTTTTATGAAGGTCCAGCCATTCATACACAAGATTCAGAGCTCTTCTTGGGAGAGAGCCCGTAACCACGCCGCCCTCTATAGTAATGATTGCCTCAAAATCCTGATATTTCACATGAAAATGGGGCGGATTGTGCTCGCTCATATACATATAAATGGCGATGCCATAAAAATAGCTGACTTCAGGCATAACAACGAGGTTTTTGCAAATGTAATGAATTTTCTCGCAACTCGCACCGCCTACCACGCAAAAGCGGAGAACTCCGTAGAATTCTCCGCCTTTGTAGCGGGGGGCGGACTCGAACCACCGACCTCCGGGTTATGAGCCCGACGAGCTACCAACTGCTCTACCCCGCGATGTATAGGACTGCAAAGGTATTGCTTTTTTTGAAAACTGCAAAATTTTTTACCGATGCGCCGGCGCTTATTGCTGTTGTCTGACTCAAATGCCGGTCGTTTATGGCCATTTTCAGGGAAAATTGAGCCGAAAAATGCATTATTTTCAAATTTTTATAAAAAAACTTAAAATTTTTGTTCAAAGATTGCAAAATGTTACTACATTTGCGCAATAAAAAAGGGATGAAATAAGTTAGCTCCTTTGATTTAGCAACTTAGAGACTTAATAAATCACAAATAACCTAAAACAAAACAACATGAAAAAAGTATTCCTTTTTGCTCTCGTAGCATTCGGTCTTCTCGCTGTTTCCTGCAAGAACCAGCCGAAAGAAGAAGCAGTTGTAGAAGAGGCTGAAGCAGTTGAAGCAGTTGTTGACACTGTAGCAGCTGTTGCAGATTCAACAGTAGTAGCTGAATAATTTATTACTGCGAAAAAAAAGAGGCGACTGAAATCAGTCGCCTTTTTTTGTGCCCGAGAGCTGATTGAAGCAGTGTCGGCATATAGGCTCATATATGTCTTTTTCTCCGAGCTCGACCAGTTTGTCGCTTTTTGACAGGCGGTGAGAGTGTTGGGCCAAATCTCCGCAGCGGACACAAATGGCGTGGACCTTGGTGACATATTCCGCTATGGCCATCAGAGTCGGCATCGGGCCGAACGGCTTGCCGAGATAGTCCATATCAAGCCCGGCGACAATGACGCGTATGCCCCGGTTCGCCAGGGTCTGGACAACGTCCACTATTCCCTCGTCGAAGAACTGAGCCTCGTCTATGCCGACAACGTCGACATTGCTCGTCAGGAGCAGAATTGCTTCTGGAGAATCTACAGGAGTGGACATTATGGAATTCCCTTCGTGTGAGACCACCTCGTCTTCAGAGTAGCGGACATCGATCTTGGGTTTGAAGATTTCAACGTGCTGATTTGCGAATTTCGCTCTTTTGAGGCGGCGTATCAGCTCTTCAGTCTTTCCTGAGAACATAGAACCGCATATGACTTCCACCCAGCCCGGGTGTTTTGCATTTTCCATAAACATATTTTGCCTATATTTGCATTTGTTGACAAAGATAGGAAAAAATGTCCAAACTCTACATAGTACCGACGCCGGTAGGCAATCTTGAAGATATCACCCTCAGAGCCATAAGAGTGTTGAAGGAGGTGGATTTCATTCTGGCCGAGGATACAAGGACCAGTTCCGTGCTTATGAAGAAATACGATATCGGAACTCATATGGAGAGTCATCACAAATTCAATGAGCACAAGACGGTCGAAACGGTTCGCGACAGAATTCTGGCGGGAGCTTCGGCAGCCCTTGTCAGCGATGCCGGCACTCCGGGCATATCGGACCCCGGATTTCTGTTGGTCCGCACCTGTGTGGAGGCCGGAATAGAAGTGGAGACACTTCCGGGAGCAACGGCATTTGTGCCGGCCCTTGTCAACTCCGGCTATCCCTGCGACAGATTCTGCTTCGAGGGCTTTTTGCCGGTGAAGAAAGGACGCCAAACCAGGCTCCGCTCTCTGGAAGAGGAGACGCGGACAATGGTCTTTTATGAATCGCCGTTCAGGCTTGTCAGGACACTGGGCGATTTTGCCGACCATTTCGGCGAAGGACGTCAGGCCTCTGTCTCAAGGGAGATTTCAAAACTACACGACACGACGCACAGAGGCACTTTGGGCGAATTGCGCGACTGGTTCAAGTCGCACGAGCCGAAAGGCGAAATAGTCATAATAGTTTCATCAAAAACAGGAGGAGAAGGAAATGAGGCGGGAGAAGAAAGAGAAACTCTCTAAAAGCGCAGCGTCAGGCACAGTTGCGTTGATTTTTCTTATTTTAGGATTTCAGATTGCGGTATTCGTAATCAAAGTGATTGATCGGCCGGCAACGCCTGAGGCGGTTGCGACTACAGATGGAGCAGCCGGTATCGATACAGTGAAATCAAATGCGGAAGATTCGTCGCGGGCCGAAAGACGGACGGTGGAGCCGCAAGGCCGGAGCCGCCGTAGGCCGCAGGGTGGAAACCGCACGAGGCTTGGCGGCTATGAGGCACCTGTCGCCAAAGCATCCCGGCAGCATATGCCGGGCTCGCCGCGCTCTTACGAATCGTTCCCTTTCGACCCGAATACCGTAACTCTCGACGAACTTCAGCGTCTGGGCCTGAGCCTGCGTCAGGCGGAATCCATCTGCAACTACCGCTCAAAAGGAGGCAAGTTCAGACGAAAAACGGATTTCAGCAAAATGTATGTCGTCTCCGATACTCTTTTCGAGAGGCTGGAGCCTTTCATCGAAATCAAGAAACTCGAACTGAACATAGCGGATAGTGCTGCTTTTACGACACTCCGTGGCATAGGTCCGTACTATGCGCGTAAAATCGTTGAATACCGGGCTTCCCTCGGCGGTTTTGTCTCTGATAGTCAATTGCTTGAAATCAAGGGACTTGATGAACAACGCTTGGCGGGCTTTGCCGATGATATCACCGTCGATTCCTCCGGAATCGTGAAAATTGACATCTGGAGGCTTCCTGCCGACACTCTTGCTCTTCATCCGTACATCCGACGCAAAGGGGCTGATGCCATCGCCCGATTCAAGTCGGTCTATGACTCTGCACAGTGGACAATAGAGCGTCTTGCATCCGAGAATGTCCTCCCTCCAAACGACATCTCCCGTCTGCGGCCCTATCTTTAGAGAGTTTTAAAGAAAATTGTTATATTTGTAGGTTATATCAATCAGGAAATGTTAAGATGTGAATCCATAACCAAGAGATTCGGTGAATATACCGCTCTTGACGATGTCTCTCTGGAGATACAGAAGGGACATATTTTCGGGCTGCTGGGACCCAATGGGGCCGGCAAGACCACATTGATTCGTATTGTTAACCGCATAACGATACCTACTGCCGGCAAGGTTTATCTTGACGGCCATCTGATGACCGACGCGGACGTAAGAGCCATCGGATATCTTCCCGAGGAGAGAGGCCTCTTCAAAAAGATGAAAGTAGGGGAGCAGGCTCTCTATCTGGCCCGCCTCCGCGGCCTGTCAACCGGGGATGCCCTCTCGGAACTCAAGAAGTGGTTCATCAGATTCGGCATCCAGAGCTGGTGGGACAAGAAGGTCGAGGAACTTTCGAAAGGTATGGCCCAGAAGGTCCAGTTCATCACGACAGTGCTCCACAAACCGCAACTGCTGATACTGGACGAACCTTTTTCCGGTTTTGATCCTGTGAATGCGCAGCTCATAAGAAATGAAATCCTGAGGATGAGGGACGAAGGCAGCACAATAATTCTCTCGACCCACAACATGGAGTCGGTTGAAGAACTTTGCGACAGCATTGCGCTTATCAACAAGTCAAAACTGGTTGTCTGCGGCAATACCGACAAGATCCGCCGTCAGTGGGGCGACACGAACGTCGAGATAGTATATACGGACGCCGACGGCCGTCATACGGATGTAGTGGCATCCGGCTCCGAGGGCAATGCGGCTCTGCGCTCTATCCTTGAAAAGGGAGCAACGGTCAACTCATACAGCGAACTTGTGCCGCGGATGAACGACATATTCATTAAGCTTGTCAGCGAAAAATAGGAGGAAAGAGTATGGATATCAGGAAAATAGGGTTGGTAATCAGCCACGAGTACTCGGTCAGGGTAAGAAAGAAATCATTCATTCTCACAACAATTCTCACTCCGCTCCTGCTGGGACTGCTTATATGCGTCCCTACCGCCATAATGCTTTTGGGCGGCAATCAGCATCAGGTGGTCAAGGTGATTGACAACTCGTCTCTTGTGGAGCCGTATCTTCAGCAGGAGGATGGGGCGGAATATATATTCACCCGGAAGGGAACCTCATTCGAGCAGCTTCGCGACAGTATCGGTCGGGATGACCTCTACGCAGTCGTAGTGATATCCGAAACTGACGGTGAAGGCAACGTGACGGTGGATGCCTATTCCAAAGAACCGCTCAGCGCCGAAATCCGTACAAATGTGAAGCGTGCGGTGAGCAAGGCCGTGGAGGACAACAAGCTGATAAAATACGATCTTGCCAATCTGGATGAAATTCTTTCAAAGGTCAAGACCGACATAAAAGTCAACTCGATGACACTTACCGAAAGCGGAAAGGCCAAGGAAGACACGGTCGAGATATATATGATACTTGCCTATCTGATGAGTTTCCTCATCTATATTTTCGTATTCATGTTCGGCTCTATGGTGATGCGCAGCGTCATCGATGAAAAGAGCAGCCGCGTTGTGGAGGTGATAGTCTCCTCCGTGCGCAGCACCGAACTTATGATGGGCAAAATCATAGGCGTGGCTCTCGTGGCTCTCACTCAGTTCCTTATCTGGGTGGGGTTGACCGTGGCGATTGCCGTAGGAGTAAGTTCTGTGGCAAGTGAAAAGATTATAGAGAAGGCCGGCGGCGCAGAGGCTCTTGTAGCCCGGCTTCCTGCCGACGCCATTCAGAATACCGGCACCGCTTCCATCGATCTCGCAACGGTGATTCAGGCTTCCGGCGAGGATGGAGAGAATGATGATATAGCAGGCATAGTCCGTCAGGTGGCAGGTTTGGACTGGGGTTACATTATCCTGTGCTTCATCGCCTACTTCCTCTTCGGCTATCTGCTCTATGCGGCTATGTTCGCCGCCATCGGAGCGGCTGTGGACAACGAGTCCGACACCAGCCAGCTCCAGCTGCCGGTGACAATTCCGCTTATCATCGGCCTTTTCATAATGCTCCACACATTCGAGCATCCTTCCAGCCAGCTTTCATTCTGGGCATCCATAATTCCTTGGACTTCACCTATGGTGATGCTGGCACGCATACCGTTCGGCGTGGTTCCGGCCTGGGAACTGATACTGTCTCTCGTACTGCTCGCACTGACCTTCCTTGCCACCGCCTGGCTTTCTGCCAGAATTTACAGGATAGGAATACTTACATACGGCAAGAAAACTTCCTTCAAGGACTTGTTCAAATGGCTCAAGCAAAGGGATTAAAGAGATGAAACGATTTGCACTCATTCTGTTGCTCGCCCTCTTCTCCGTGTTCGGAGCGCAGGCGCAGTTTACCTACAAGTGGACGCCGGTCCCTATGGACTCCACGTGGGACGACATAAAGGATATGAAGGCCACACGCATCATATCGAAATATTCGGAGCTGGTAGAGTCTCTCAACGAGATTCTGTGCTACAGCTCCGATGAGTTCACCAGCCGCAGGCCTGAGAGCGGACTTTCCAGTTTTGCTGCAGATGCGGTGGTGGCCATAGCGGAAAAGGCTACAGGTGGAAAAATAGACCTCGGTATGATTAATTTCGGAGGCATCCGCACCAGTATTCCGAAGGGAGACATAAGAATCTATGACATCTACTCCGTCTTCCCGTTCAACAATACCATAGTGGTTGCTGAAATCAAGGGTTCCAATCTGAAAAAGTTTCTGAATGGCATCTCCACCAAGGGGGTTGTAGCCCTGAGCAATGTGGAGTATCTGGTGGACGGCACAGAAGTCAGAAAAATGGATGTCGGCGGAGCGCCGATAGACGATGAAAAAATATATAAGTTTGCCACCGTCAATTTCCTGCTTACCGGTGGGGACGGCATCAGTATAGGGAAAATTGCGGAGTCCGTAGTTGATACCGGCATATGGGTCAGAGACGGTATCGTAGCGCTTCTCCGTGAAAAAGGAGAGAGGGGAGAGATACTGAACCTTCAGCCGGACGGAAGGGTGCGGCTGGTCAATCAACCTGAAAGGAGAAAAAGATGATGAAAAGAACGGTATTGGCACTTCTGACCGCTGCAGCGGTATGCTTTGCGGCGGAGGCTCAAGATCTTGTGATATTGCATACTAATGACACCCACAGTCAGATACATCCTTTGCGCGTGGGACGCAACAGCGGAAAAGGTGGCGTGGAGCGGCGCTTGCATTATATAAATTCCATACGTGAGAAGTACGGCAAGAACAAGGTGCTGCTTCTTGATGCCGGTGACTTCAATCAGGGTACGCCATATTATACTTTGGGACACGGTGAACTCGAACTTGAACTTGTCAATGCCTTGGGCTACGATGTGATGGCGCTCGGCAACCACGAGTTCGACGACGGACAGGAATCATTGGCACACCGTCTGAAGAAGGCAAAATTCCGGACCGTTTGCTGTAACTATGATTTTTCTGCATCACCCCTTGCAAAATACGTGAAACCATATGTGATAGTCAGAAGGGGAGGAATGAAAATAGGAATAATCGGCACGACGTCATATCTTGAAGGCGTGGTGATGAAAGACAACGTCAAGGGACTGGTACGCCTCAATGCCATCGAAGAGGTCAACAGGTGGGCTGCTGTGCTCAAACACGAAAAACATTGCGATATGGTCATTCTTCTATCCCATTTCGGATACGCAGGCGGCTCCATACAACGTCCTTCCGACGTGTTTATGGTGGAACATTCAAGAAATCTCGACCTCGTGATAGGAGGCCACAGTCATACATATCTGTCAAAGGCCGTAGAGGTCAGAGATCTTGACGGAAGAACGGTTCCCATCACTCAGTGCGGTGGGCAAGGGACGGTTGTCGGCACTTTCGAGATTACACGCGTTCGACCTTGACCTGCTCTATGTAGCTGGTTTTGGTCGTGATTTTGACATATAGGATTATCCTGAAATGTTCTCCTCCGGCATTCAGAACGCCTACGGCGTATTTCATCGGTGACTTGCCGCTTTTGTGGATGATGGAGAACTCTTTAGGGGTATATTTGGTGAAGAAGTCTTTCATTATGAGTTTGGCCTGGCTTCGGGTGCAGTTGCTGACGGCTCCCAGAACTTCCAGTTCGAGATTGTCTGCAAACCAGACGGAAAGACTTTCGTAGTCACCCGCACTTATATATTTGCTGATTGGTGTGAAGACGTCGCGCGAGGTGTCCTGTGCAGGTGCAAGGCCGGCTGACAACAGCGAGACGATGGACAACAACAGAATTTTTTGCATATTGAACAATTGAAATCCGGCAGAGTTGCTGCAAAAATTGAGCCAATGAGATTCAGACTCGTGACAGTGGGAAAGACGGTGGAGAAATATCTCCAAGGGGGAGTCGATACATACATCGACCGCCTGTCGCATTATGCCTCCTTCGAGATGATGGAGCTGCCGGACATCAGGCAGACTTCATCTCTGAGCCGCGAGCAGATCAGGGACCGGGAAGGGGAGATGATTCTCAAAAACGTAAAGACATCCGACTATCTGATACTTCTCGACGAAAGGGGAAAAATGCTTTCCTCCAAAGATTGGGCACGCGATTTGGAGCATAAGGCATCGCATCTGTCACGGGATATGGTCTTTGTCATAGGCGGGCCTTACGGTTTTTCCGGGGCTGTGTATGAAAGGGCGGACGAGAAACTCTCGCTCTCGCAGATGACTTTCTCCCATCAGATGGTAAGACTCATATTTTTGGAACAGCTCTACAGAGCATTCACTATAATCAAAGGAGAACCGTACCATCACGAATGAAGAAGTTCGATTCATATCAGCTGTTGCGCATTGTTTTCGCTGCGTCCCTCGTCCTGTTCGCATTCTCTTTCATAAAAAGAGACTACTCTTCCAAGGTCAGCAGCGAAGCATCGCAGGTCGAAAGATCGCTACAACGCCGGCAAAAGGTAGCTTCTTCGTATGTCAAGATAGCCCTCGCTGATGAAATGGACCCGGCCCTGATGGAAAACCTTCCCGAGGATATAGTCATATACCGTTATTTTGATGACACTCTCCAGTACTGGTTCAACCGTTTTCCGGTAGGCAACGACAATCTGGAAGCCTATCCTTTCTCGTACAGGCTCGAATCGGGAAGCAGCCGGAACGCTTCCGCCGCTCCTCTGGCTTATCTCAATGCAGCGGAGCAGTATCTCAATCTTGGCTCGGGGTGGTATGTGGTGTCGGACAATGTATCGGAAAACAGACATATCAGAGTGATTTCCGGTATTCTTGTCCGCACGGAATATCCTTCGGAAAGGATAACCGGCAGGAGCAATCCGAAGTTGTCCATCGATGAGAATTTTACCACGGCGGCAATCAGTGACGGATGCGGAGTCGTGGTCAGAGGCGTAACAGGTGAACCTCTTTTTTTAGTCGTGCCGGAGGATACGGGGCCCATACGCAACGGCAATCTGAATTTAAGATGGCTGGCACTCATACTTCTTGTCGCAGCGGCTGTGCCGATTCATTACCGTGAGAAAAGCTGGAAGTCCTTTGCGTTCGTACTGTCCGTTCTGACATTCGCCCGGCTGATTTCCTACCTGATAGGCAGAGAGGGGCAGATGAGCGGCGAACTGTTTTCTCCGATACTCTATGCCGATTCCATGATGTTCGGCTCTCTGGGAAGCCTGCTCATCAGCAGCGTGCTCCTTTCACTGGCTGCTTTCTCCATCTTCGTGATGCGCGAAAAAATAACTGCCCTGTCCCTGGAGCACAAGCCTCGCCGCATCATCACTGTTGCGCTGGCCATCTCCACCATACTTTTTACGGTATATATAATTTTTGCCATAAGATCTCTGGCCCTCAATTCCAACATAGCCCTGGCATTCTTCCGCATAGCCGATTTCTCCATATATTCGTTGTTCTGCTATCTGGCAATGTCGGCGCTGATGCTGGCACTTCTGTGCCTTCTGCAGATGCTCCGGCCGTATGTGCTCCCGAAAATGGATATAAACCTTTTCTCATGGCGATGCGTCCTCGCTTATGCAGTGATTGTAGCGCTCTACTGCACGATTGCCAACAGCGTGTATTATGTGAAGAAGGAGACAGATGTCAACAGGGTCATAACCAATAAGCTCGCCATTGACAGAGATGTGCCGCTGGAGCTCTATCTCCGTCAGGTCGAACCTTTTATCGCCAACGACAGGTTCATCGCCCTGCTCACTTCCGTCAACGGAGTGGAACTTGTCCGCAGCAGGCTGGTCGATATGTATTTCAACAGCGACGTAGTCCGGAATTACAATATTGACATCTCTGTATGCAACTCACAGAGCTACATTTCGATGGGAGAGACGGTCGAGCCGGTCGGCTGCTATTCCTTCTATGAAGATATGATAGCCGATTACGGCATTGCCCTTGATCCGGCATCAAATATCTTCTATCTGGAAAATTTCAACGGCCTCACCTCGTATCTGGGAGTCTTCACCTATATAGATTCCAAAGATTACACTTCTTCAAGACTTTTTATAAAGATAGAATCCAAGGCGGTCAACGAAGCTGTACGCAATCCGATAGACTATCTTATCTCCAGCACTCCGGGACAGAAAGTCATACCTCCGCCATACTCCTATGCCCGCTATTCCAACGGGCGTCTTGTGATGCACGGTGGCAATTACGACTATCCTGTCACTCCTCCGGATACATTTCAGGCCGATACCTATTCGACTGTCTTCAAGAAAGGATATGTCCATTTCGTGAACCGCATATCCGAAGGTGATACGACCATAGTCTCCCGAAGGAGGACGCCTTTCATGAGGTATGTCGTTTCATTCTCTTATCTGCTGATAATCTTCGGGCTCATCTTCCTGGCCTTCACCAGACGCGGCAGAAGCGAGAAAATGCTGAATCTGCCCCGCCGCTCGATGCGGAGGAAGTACACGGTTCTCATAATGGCATCAATGCTGGCCGGACTCCTGTGTTCCGGCATCGGAAGCGTGTTGCACGTGATCAATATAAATGGCCGTTCGGAGCGCCGGTCGATGGAGGATAAGATAGAGATTGCACAGAAGGCCCTCTCTCCTTATTGCCAGTACGCAATAAGATACAAGGATCTTGACTCTCCGGAACTTTACGGGGCTATGGTTTCGCTCTCGAAAGTTCAGGGCCTGGTCAACATATTCGACACCCGGGGCAATCTTGTCCGCTCCACAAAGCCGGAAATATATGAGCAGTCGCTTTCCGGGCGCAAAATCAACGACAAGGCCTATTCGGCGATAATCCGTGAAGGAGCGATGCGCTTTCTTACCGTGGAGAAGATTGCGGACATCTCTTTCCATTCGCTGTATGCTCCGCTCTTCAACAACGATGGAACGCTGGTGGCGATTGTCAATGTACCGTATTTCGAACGCAGCGGAGAGTTGGGCCGGGAAAATCTGTCTTCCATATCGGCAGTGATAAACGTCTATCTGGTTCTCCTTATAGCAGTGATATTTATCAGCATCATTCTTTCCAACTCCTTCTCGCGTCCGCTTGACGAAATCAAACGCAGGCTGGAGGAGGTGGCCAGCGATGATTCGCAGGAAGACCGGCATATCATCTACAAAGACAGGACTGACGAATTGGGAATGCTTGTGGAGTCTTACAACAAGATGGTGGATGATCTTAAGGAGAGTAAGAAACGTCTGGCAGTCTCCGAACGCGAACAGGCCTGGAAGGAGATGGCCAAGCAGATAGCTCACGATATCAAGAATCCTCTGACCCCTATGCGTTTGAGCATTCAGCACCTGATGAGGATGAAGGAGTCCGGCGCCCCGGGCTGGGAGGACAAGCTTGAGGCAATCAGCAAGGCTCTGCTCGAACAGATAGATACCCTTTCCGAAAGCGCAGGTGCATTCTATTCATACTCATCTTTTTTCTCGGAAGATATCTCTGTCGTGAATCTGGATGAACTCATCCGTGAGCACGCGGTTCTGTATGACAACCGTGACGATATAGCCCTGGAATATATACAGTTGGCAAATAACCCTGTCATTGAGGTGCGCCGCAAGACCCTTTCCAAGGTGCTTGTCAACCTTCTCGACAATGCCGTCGAGGCTTTGGACGAAAGCGCAACCGCAAACAGCCGTATCAAGATAATGCTCACCGAAGAGGAAATAGAAGGAAAGCCGGGCTACAGGATTACCGTGGAGGACAATGGCCCCGGAGTCCCTGAAGGGAACATAGAAAAGCTGTTCGTGCCTAATTTCACCACCAAGAGCGGAGGTACAGGCCTGGGCCTTGCCATATCGTCCAACATAATGACGCAGAGCGGCGGCAGCATCAGCTACGAACGCTCCGAGCTCCTCGGAGGAGCCTGCTTCACACTGCGGCTTCCTGCCAGACAGTGATTATTTCTGACGGAGGAAAATCTGTACGGTGCACCCCTTGTAATCGAAGTGGGCGCGCAGTTTGTTCTCCAGAAATCTCTTGTATGGGTCGCGTATGTACTGCGGAAGGTTGCAGAAGAAGGCGAATGAAGGAGATTTGGTGGGGAGTTGCGTGATGTACTTTATTTTGATGTACTTGCCCTTCCATGCAGGTGGAGGGTAGTTCTCTATTTCAGGCAGCAGTGCCTCGTTGAGGCGCGATGTCGGAATCTTGCGCGAATAGTTTTCATAAACTTCGGCGGCGGCGTTCAGAACATCCATTATGCGCTGTTTGGTGATGACGGATGTGAATATGACCGGAATGTCGCTCATCGGCGCGATTCTCTTTTCGATGGCGGCTATATACTCCTTCATGGTGTTTGCACTCTTGTTCTCCACAAGATCCCACTTGTTGACCACTATGACACAGCCCTTCTTGTTGCGGATTATCAGATTGAAAATGGACATGTCCTGTGCCTCGATGCCGGTAGTGGCGTCTATCATCAGGATGCATACATCCGAATTCTCGATGGCCTTGATGGAACGCATCACGGAGTAGAATTCAAGGTCTTCCGTGACCTTGGTCTTACGTCTCAGACCTGCTGTGTCAACGAGCATGAATTCCCGCCCGAATTTGTTGTAGTGGGAGGAGATGGAGTCGCGAGTGGTGCCGGCCACCGGAGTCACGATGTTGCGTTCTTCACCCAGAAGGGCATTGGTAAGGGAAGATTTGCCGACATTAGGCTTTCCTACGATTGTGAAGCGAGGCAGACCTTCATACGGGTCTTCAGCCCCTGAAGCATCTTTCGGAAGCATTCCGACAATCTTGTCGAGCAGATCTCCGGTCCCGCTGCCCGTAGCGGCTGCGATTGAGACAGGGTCTCCAAGACCGAGACCGTAGAACTGGTAGCTGTCGTAGATACGGTCTCCCGTATCGACTTTATTGACTGCCAGTACGACCGGCTTTTTGCTGCGGCGCAGGATGTCTGCAATTTCGCTGTCAAAATCGGTTATGCCGGTGAGGGCTTCCACCATAAAGAGCACGAGGTCGCACTCTTCTATCGCAATCATCACCTGCTTGCGGATTTCCTCTTCGAAAACGTCATCGCTTCCGGAGGTGAATCCTCCGGTATCCACGACTGAAAATTCGTTGCCGCACCATTCGCACTGTCCGTAGTGGCGGTCTCTCGTCACACCGGCCGTTTCATCCACGATGGCTTGACGCACACCGACAAGTCTGTTGAAAAGAGTGGATTTGCCCACGTTCGGTCTTCCCACTATAGCTACCAGATTCATATTCTTTTTCCTTTAAATGGAAGGAGTGGCGAAGGCCGCTACATCTTCCTTTGTTATCTCTTTGCCGCAAAGAATCATAAGTCTTTCGGCCACGTTTCTCAGTTCTCTGATGTTGCCTGTCCACGGCAGTTTCTGAAGTTCCTCTATTGCGGCAGGCTGCACCGTCTTGACCGGGATGCCCTCTTCCTTGCTGATCTGGGCGATGAAGTGGTCCATCAGAAGAGGAATGTCCTCCTTTCTCTCATTGAGCGAAGGCACGTGCACCACTATCACGCTGAGACGATGGTAGAGGTCTTCGCGGAAGTTGCCTTTGGCTATCTCGTCGGTGAGGTTCTTGTTGGTGGCGGCCACTACGCGGACATTCACGGTTATATCCTTGTCGCTTCCGACTCTTGAGAGTTTGTTCTCCTGCAGCACACGAAGCACCTTTGCCTGTGCGGAGAGGCTCATATCGCCTATTTCATCAAGAAACAGCGTGCCTCCTTCCGCCTGTTCGAACTTCCCTTTGTGCTGCTTTACGGCGGAAGTGAATGCTCCCTTTTCGTGCCCGAAAAGTTCGCTTTCTATCAGTTCGCCTGGTATTGCCGCGCAGTTGACTTCTATGAAAGGGGCGGAGGCTCTTTGGCTTTTATCGTGCAGCCTTCTGGCTACCAATTCTTTTCCCGTCCCGTTGGAGCCCATAATCAACACTCTTGCGTCGGTCGGCGCCACACGGTCCACAATTTCCTTTATATGCTCGATGGCGGGGGAGTTGCCCACCATTTCGTATTTGCTCTGTACCTTCTTCTTGAGAATTGTCGTCTCCTTGACAAGCGCTTCCTTGTCGGTGGCGTTCTTCAGGGTTATGAGAATACGGCTCAAATCGAGCGGCTTCTGAATGAAGTCAAAAGCTCCTTCCTTTATGCAGGCGACGGCGGTATCGATGTCTCCGTGACCTGAAATCATTATCACCGAACTCTCGCATTCCGCTTCCCTGAGGGCGTGCAGCACTTCAAGGCCATCCATTTCCGGCATCTTGATGTCGCAGAATATGGCGTCGAAACTGCCCGCGAGGGCGGCTTCCAAGCCGGCCTTGCCGTCTTCCGCTACGGAAACTTCGTAGCCTTCGAATTCCAGAATATCCTTCAGAGTGTTGCGGATACTTCTTTCGTCATCTACAATTAGTATCTTCATAACTGTTGATAAATGATTTGCAAATATAGGCAATTTTTACTTACTTTTGTGGAAGAACATACCAACCCTATGCCAAACATCATCATAGCAATAGACGGCTATTCGTCAACGGGAAAAGGAACTTTCGCAAAGGAGATAGCATCGCGACTGGGCATTGTTTATCTGGATAGCGGAGCTCTCTACAGGGCGGTTACCTATTATGGCCTCAAGAACGGCCTTATCGAATGGAACGGCTCAATCGATTTCCGCGGACTCCAGGAAGATATTCTTCTGGGAAAGATTGACATAAACTTCGCCAGTATTGCAGGTCAGGACAAGGTCTTCCTGTCCGACGAGGACATTACCGCCCGAATCCGCGGAATGGAGGTCGCCCGCAATGTCAGCGCTGTCTCCGCAATCCCGTTTGTCCGCAATTTCGTGGACGACCAGCTCCACAGTCTCGGCTCAAAGGGGTGCGTGATGGACGGCCGCGACATAGGCACCGCCGTCTTTCCGAATGCCGACCTCAAGATATTTATGGTGGCGGATGCCCGCATCAGAGCGCAACGCAGGCTTGCCCAAATGGAGGAAAGCGGTCAGAAGGCGGACTTTGAAGAGGTTCTGAAAAACGTGCAGGAGCGTGACTATCAGGACTCGCATCGCCAGATGCATCCTCTCTGCAAGGCTGCCGACGCGATAGAACTTGACAATAGCAATATGACCGTGGAGGATCAGATAATCTGGCTGGACGGTATCCTGAAAGAACGTTTCAATATAAATCTTCTATGAATCTCAACGTAGAGATAGACCCGCGTTCGGGATTCTGCAACGGTGTGGTAAGGGCTGTCGAACAGGCCGAAAACTATCTTGAGTTCAGCAAGTCCCTCAAGAGTCTGGGTTCCATAGTCCATAATTCTCTGGAACTGGAGCGCCTGAAGGCGAAGGGGCTTGAAATTCTTTCGCTTGAAGACATCAGGAATCTGAAAAATGACGTGATTCTAATCAGGGCGCACGGCGAACCGCCCTCCACCTATGCTCTGGCGAGGGCCAACAATCTTCAGATAATAGACTGCACCTGCCCTGTGGTGCTCAAACTGCAGGAGAAGGTCAGGGAGGTGTATGACCGCATCTCCGGGGAAGGAGGGCAGGTGGTGATTTTCGGCCGTCAGGGACACGCGGAGGTGAACGGTCTTGTGGGACAGATAGGGGACAACGCAGTTGTGATAGATTCTCTCGAATCCGCATCCAGACTGGATTTCAGCCGGCCGCTGGCGCTGTTCTCCCAAACAACAAAGGACCCTGTCGAGTACGGGAAAATCTCGGATTACATTCTTTCCCGAAGGCCGGATGCCGAAGTATATGACACTATCTGCCGTCAGGTGGCGCACCGTCACGAATATCTTCTGGAATTTGCCCGGAAACATACTGTCCTGATTTTTGTAAGCGGCCGCGAGAGCTCCAACGGAAAAGTGCTCTTCGAACTTTGCAGAAGCACCAATCCTCGCAGCTACTGGTTGGAAAACGCATCGGAGATAGATCCTTCCTGGCTGAGGGATGGAGATTATGTGGGCATCTGCGGGGCCACATCCACCCCCAAGTGGCAGTTAGAAGAAATTTTTATATATTTGCAGAAATTATCGGACAATCAATAAACTAAACAATTACATATGGCAACAACAGCTGATTTCAAAAATGGCCTCTACATCGATTTCAACGGCAAACCTTGCTCGATAGTATGGTTCCAGCACGTCAAACCGGGAAAGGGCCCCGCATTCGTAAAAACCAAACTCCGCAATCTCGAAAACGGACGTATCCTCGAAAAGACCTTCTCGGCAGGTGAGAGAGTCGAGACAATTACAGTGGAGCATCGGGAGTATCAGTTCCTTTATGCAGAGGAGGACGGTTTCAATTTCATGAACACCGAGACCTATGACCAGATACAGCTTCCTAAGGACGTCGTTGACAATGCAGACCTTATGAAAGAAGGTCAGGTGGTTGAGATGGTCTTCCAGGTGGACGGCGAAGATGAAAGATGCCTCACCTGCGAACTCCCTACCTACGTTGAACTGGACGTGACCTACACAGAACCTGCAGTGAAGGGTGATACTGCCACCACAAGTGCACTGAAGGAAGCAAAACTCGAGACCGGTGCAATCATAATGGTTCCTCTCTTCATCAACGAAGGTGAAAAAATCCGCGTGAACACAACAGACCGCTCATACGGTGAAAGAGTAAAATAATGAAAAAAGTTCATTAATTCCGCAATATATGCGCAGAATACTTTACATTGCTTTGGCCGCTTTTGCTATATGCTCTTGCGGCCAATCCGTTACAAAAGACCCTACTCTTTGGATAACGGATGAAGAGCTTGCATCCCGCAATGCTCTAGACTTTACCCGCGACAGCGCAGACGTTGTCGAGTACCTCCTGAAGTATTATCCGGACCTTACTGCAGAGCAGGTGGCAGCTTGGGAATCAACCAATGCACTTGAAAACATGATGATTGACGGCCAGAAACGTTATTTCCGCAACGGACCACGCAATCTTTTCCGTATCGATCCTGCCGCCCGTGAAGTTTACTACGCAGCCGAACCTCAGTATGTGGCGGAGGACAAAGAGGAATGTATGGCAAAGGATGACTATTGCCGCAGCGTTGTAGCCGCAGCCCGCGCCACAGGAAAGAATCTTCTGATGCCAAAGAAATTCACGGTGCTTTTCGAAATAAAAGTCAAGCCTGACGTCGTGCCTGCAGGCGAAACCGTACGCGCCTGGATACCGTTCCCTCGCGAAGATCAGAACAGCATCACCGACGTAAAACTGCTTGAGACTTCCGAGAAGGAGTATATCCTTTCACCTGACGAAGCTTCAGTCCACAAGAGTGTATATATGGAGAAGAAGGCTGTTGCGGGAGAACCTACAGTCTTCACCAGCAAATTCACCTTCACCACCTATGCAGAGTGGTATGACCTGAAAGCTGAAGACATCAAGCCTTACGATACCCAGTCGGCTCTTTACAAGGAATATACTGCAGAGCGTGAACGCCACGTCATCTTCACCGACCGCATCAGGGCCATCACCGACTCTCTCGTGGGTTCCGAAACAAATCCTTATCTCAAGGTACGCTCAATCTATTCCTGGATTGTGGCCAACTATCCTTGGGCTTCCGCACGTGAATACTCAACCATTGAGAACATTCCTATGTATGTGCTTGCCAACAACCACGGCGATTGTGGTCAGGTGGGACTTCTCCTGATTACAATGTGCCGCTATGCGGGTGTCCCTGCACGTTGGCAGAGCGGCTTCGAGATGGCTGACGATTCTGCAGGAATGCACGACTGGGCAGAAATATACTACGAAGGAATCGGATGGGTACCGACTGACGTATCATTCGGACGCGGCCGTACCAATGCAAAGGACGAGGAAGACGTGTTTATGTTCTATACACGAGGCCTTGACGCTTACCGCTGGATTGCCAACAGCGATTTCGGAGGCAAGTTCTATCCCGAGAAGAAATTCATCCGCAGCGAAACGGTTGATTTCCAGCGAGGTGAGGTTGAGTGGGCTGGAGGCAATCTCTACTATATGAATCAGTGGAGCGGCTGGCCGATCGAAGTGACCTCGGAAAATCTCTACTAAAGAATGAATAAGAAAAAAGTTGCGCATCACGCGGGGCCTGATGTGACCCCCAAAAGTTAGACGATTAATTATTTATTCTATCTGGTTTGAGTTCGGTATTGTACCGGACTCATTCCGTTTAATCGCAACTTGATTCTG
>JAGHST010000038.1 GCA_018065695.1 Candidatus Cacconaster caballi
GCTTGCCTGCGGCCGGAGTGGAATCTTCTCCCGCCTTGCGGCAAGCGGAGAGACTTCCTTCACGGTGGAAACAGTATCTTTCCTCCCGGAACACGAATTCAGAAGGGTAAAGTGAACAAGAATAGGGGTGCGTTCACGAAGAGCAGAAACTACTGCTCCCGATAGGATGTGGGAGTCATTCCCACTTGTTTGTTGAAGAACTTGTAAAAGGACGGAACGCTGGCGAAATGCAGTTTGAAAGCAATTTCCTTTATGCTTAAATCAGAATATTTCAGAAGATTTTTTGCATCCAGTATCACAAAACCGTCAATCCACTCCGCGGCAGTTCTGCCGCTTATGCCTTTTATCAGCTTTGACAGATACTTGGGAGTGAGGCAGAGTTTGTCGGCATAGAACTTCAGGGTTCGCTGTGAGGAATGATTCTCGGAAACCAATTTCAGAAAATTTTCATATAAGGCTTTGGTCCTGATGGAACGGTGTCTGGTGCTTTCTTCGGCTACATCTATTCTGTTTTTCCATATCGATCCCATCAGTGAGAAGAGGGAGGCACCGAGATATTTGACGGCTTTGTCATTGTTCGGGATGTCCTGGTATAAGAGCGTTTCAGTCAGTTCATAATATTTTCTCAACATCTCCCTTTCGTCTGCGGCAAGCCTGATACACGGATTTTCCAATGCCAGAAGGCTGTCGTCGTACAGTCTGTTGAAATCAACCCTGACATCGGTAATGAAAGCTTCCGAAGAAGCGACGATGATGAAATTCAGCTTCCTGAGTTCTTCCGAATCATAGGATGAGACACGCACCATATTTCCCGGTGTGTAAATTATCAGTGAGCCTTCTTCCACTTCGTAGGAATGGAGGTCGATATCTATTGAAAACCTGCCTTCCATACAGTAGAACGCCAGAAATCCGTTGAATCTTACAGGATACTTCATCAGATTCATCGACTCGTTGTATGAAAGGTTCGCCACGAAGAATTCATCCCCAAGTGCGCGGTATGAAGACTTCGGCAGCTGGCTGAGGAGCGTTGGAATGTCAAGAATGTGTCTTTCTGTCATATCGTCTGAAACGTTCATTTGTTCGCAAATATAGCGGTTTTATTATCCATTGTCGCTTAAAAAGGCCATTTGGATAATAATAAATCCCCAATCGGTATCTTTTTGGTGCCTTTTGGCAGAAAAATTGCCCATCCAAGAGGCAAACAATGAATGATATTATGACAGTAAAACGAATGATTGCGGCAATATGGGCGGTTACCGTGTCCATTTGCTGCATTGCGCAGGAAAGCCTCAGTCTGGAGGAATGCAGAGTCCTTGCGCTGAAGAACAACAAGACCTTGGAACAGGCCGGAATCAATATGGACATTGCCCATTACGACAGGGCGATAGCCAGAGCAAATTTCTTTCCGAATATATCCGCGAACGGTTCATACCTGTATAATTCCCTTGATCTGAATCTGATAAGTGATGAGCAGGGAGCGGCGCTGCGTAGTGCCGGGACGACTCTTCAAGGAAGCATATCGCAAAAGATGGAGATGCTCCAGCAGGCTATTCAATCGAATCCGGCACTGGCCATGGAATATATGAAAAGTCCGATGTGGCAGACAGTTCTCGGGACTTTGTCCCAAACTGACATATCACAGGCCGTAAACGCCATCGGTGGTACGATTGATGACCTTCTTCATCCTGATATTCACAACGTTGCGCTCGTTGGGGCATCCTTGCAGCAGCCTGTGTTTGTCGGAGGCAGGATTATCGCGGCCAACCGCATCGCCCGTCTCGCGGAAGAATTGTCACAAAGCAGATATGATGCGCAATACCAACAGACAATAGTCGATGTGGATCAGGCATACTGGCAGATTGTTTCAATCGCGGCCAAGAAGAAACTGGCAGAGAATTACGCCGATTTCCTGAAGACAATGGAACGTGATGCCGATATCCTTGTACAGGAAGGGGCCTATACGGCATCTGACCAACTGGCGATAAAAGTAAAGGCTAACGAGGCGTCGATGATGCTTACACAGGCAACAAACGGACTAGTCCTGGCCAGGATGCTTCTGTGCAAGTTGATTGGTAAGCCTCTCGATTCCGATATTGTTCTTGTAGATGAAGGAGTGCAGGACATTCCTGTTGCCGGTGAACACAAAGTGAAAAGCCTGGATGAAATCATCGGATTACGTCCCGAGTTGAAGAGCCTTGACAAGGCTGCTATGATTTATGACCAGAAGGTTAAGATGGCCAGAGCCGATATGATGCCGCAAATTGCCGTCAGTGCGAATTATCTTCTCACCAATCCGAATTTTCGGAATGGATTCCAGAAACAGTTCGGAGGCTTCTGGACCGCGGGAGTAGTGGTAAAAGTGCCTGTCTTTCACGGATTGGAGGCTTTGAAGAAAACTCAGAAGGCCAAAGCGGAAGCAAGGTTATACCATTCCAAATATGAGGATGCCGTAGAACTTGTCAGTCTTGAGGTGTCCCAACTTTATGCAAAAAGGGCGGAAGCCGTCTCCTGTCTTGAAATGGCCACAAGCAATCTCGATTGTGCCGAGGAAAATCTCAGGAGTGCCATGATCGGATTCTCCGAAGGAGTTGTGGAATCAAGTGTGACGCTTGCCGCGCAGTCGGCATGGCTGAAAGCCCATTCTGAGCGGATTGATGCCGGTATTGAACTGCGTATGATAGACATACATCTCGACAGGGCAGAAGGAAATATCAGATATGAATATAAATGAAAAAAATATCATGAAAACGTACAAACACATTATTTCAGGGCTGGCTGTCCTGGTTGTCATTCTTGTAATCATAGGCGTTGCCGGGTATATGGTTTCAAAGCCGAAGCCTATGACAATTCAGGGAGAGGCTGAAGCCACAGAATACCGGGTATCCGGAAAGGTTCCGGGAAGAATAGAGGAACTCTATGTGAAAGAAGGGAAGGCTGTCGCCAAAGGAGACACGCTGGCTCTGATAGATTCTCCGGAGGTCAGGGCAAAACTGGTCCAGGTCAATGCCGCCAAGGATGCGGCCGATGCCCAGAGCCGGAAAGCCGTAAATGGCGCCCGCCAGGAGCAGATTGCAGGTGCCTATCAGGTATGGCAGTCGGCAATCGTCCAGAAGGATGTGATGCGGAAATCTTTTGAGAGGATGCAGAGGCTCTATGAACAAAAGGTCATCTCTTCACAGAAGTTCGATGAAGTGCAGGCGAAATACGATGCATCGGTTGCACAGGAACTGGCGGCAAAAAGTCAGTACGATATGGCAGTTAACGGAGCACGTGATGAAGACAAGGCTGCCGCGCTGGCCATAGTCCGCCAGGCTGAAGGTGCATTGATGGAGGTCAGGGGATATTTTGACGAACTGTATCTTACCTCTCCGGCAAATGGTATTATTTCCGCCATCTATCCGAAAGCGGGAGAACTTGTCGGGCAGGGCGCTCCTGTGATGACAGTGACCGACCTGTCGGATATGTGGTTTACTTTCAACGTGCGTGAAGATTATATGCGCGGATTGAAGGTCGGTGACGGTATTGAAGTTGAGATACCGGCTCTCGGTTCGGCCGCTTACCCTGCAAAAATCAGCTATATCGCAGTCAGGGATTCGTATGCCACTTGGAAGGCAACGAAGGAAATCGGACAATATGATGCCAAGACTTTTGAAATACGCGCCGTTCCTGAAGGTATCGTAGAAGGACTTCTTCCGGGAATGACCGTGTTAATGAGATGAAAAAATGAATTATAAGGGTTTCAAGGCAGTCATTATCAGGGAACTGGAACTTTGGAGGATGCGGCCCGTCTTTTTCGTCGCGCCTTTGGCGATAATGACGTTCTGCAGCGTGTTCTATCTGACTTTTCTCAAGGACGGACTGCCTCACGATCTGCCGATAGGAGTCGTGGATTATGACAATTCCGCCATTTCGAGGAATTTCATCCGCCAGCTGGATGCTACACAATTGGGGGCTGTCTGCCGATTCGACACTTACGAACAGGCGCGGGAAGAGATGCAGAAGGGAAAGCTTACTTCAGTATGTCTTGTCCCAAGGGGGTTCAATGCCGATCTGCAGGCAAGCCGTCAGCCTAAGATTACAGTGTATATCAATGGTTTGTATTTCGTCGGCGGAGCCTTGTCCTATCAGGACCTCCTGACGATGATTTATCTTACCTCCGGGGCTGTGCAGAAGCAGATGCTTGAAGCCAAAGGCTTTTCACAGCAACAGATGCAGGGGCTTCTTCGCCCGGTGAATATCGATCTTCATAAAATCGGCAATCCCATTACCAGCTACAATGCCTGCCTGTCAACCAAGATGCTTCCGGGCACGCTTGCGATGGTAATAGTCCTGATTCTGATATACTCTCTCGGCACGGAGTTGAAATATGGCAAATCCGGGGAGTTGTTGGAAGCTGCGGGAGGTTCGATAACTTCCGCCGTGGGAGGTAAAATGGCTTTATATACGATGTTCTTCACCATTCTGGGGATTCTCGTTGAAATCCTGTTGTACGGATTTATGCACTTCCCATTGAAGGGAAGCGTTTGGGAGATGTTTCTTGACGTGTTCCTTCTGGTGCTTGCAAGTGAGGCGTCGGCCCTGTTTATTATCGAGATGATTCCTACCTGCCGTTTCGCGATGAGTTTCGGAGCCATATTCAGTGTCCTGGCACTCAGTTTCACGGGATTTACGCTTCCGGTGGAGGTGATGCCCCCAATATTACATGGATTTGCCTATATATTTCCTTTGCGGCATTACTATCTTTTCGAAGTGCAGGCTTCCATTTTCGGAAGCGGATTCGCCGGATGGTGGCCTCAGGTGCTGTGGATGCTCTCTTTTCTTATTCTTCCGATAATTTTCCTGCCCCGGCTGAAAAGAGCCTATATCAAGCAGGACAATCCACTTGACTGATATTATGAATGGTATATTGAACTGGTTTAAAGATTCTTATTCGGTTTTCCGGGAGGAACTCAGGCGCATACTTACAGATAGTGGTGTGATGATAATATTTGCCGTCGCAGGTCTTGGATATCCTCTTTTGTACAACTGCATATACCATAACGGAATTCTGGAGGATACGCCGATTGCCGTTGTGGATTTGTCACATAGCGCGGAAAGCCGCCGCTATATACGGAAGGTAGATGCTACACGTGAACTCAGGGTGGTGCAGAGGTGTTCGGATATGGAGCAGGTTGAAGACCTGATGAGGCAGAGGAAAGTCAAGGGGGCCATATATTTTCCGGAGGATTTCGGAAGCAATATTGTCCAGGGCAGAACGGCTACACTGTCCATATATGCAGATATGAGCAGTTTTCTCTATTATAAAAATCTGATGATGGGCGCCAACTTCGTGATGCTTGACGAGATGGAACAGATAAAGATAGAACGCTACAGCGCGGGTGGAATGTCCGATCAGGAGATATCCCAATTGATAGAGGCTGTCCCTTTTGATGAGAACAATCCCTATAACAGGACGTTCTCTTATTCCATCTTCTTCCTTTCAGCTGCCCTGCTGCTCATTATTCAGCAGGTGATGTTCTATGGAATGATAATGCGGACAGGTACGGCGAGGGAACGCGGGCAGTCGTATTTCCGCCTCTATGCAGATCAGGGGAAATCCGCAGTCGGGCGCATTCTGTTCGGGAGGGGGATGGCATATTGGATGCTGTTCATGATAATCGGTGTGTATATAGCCTGTCTGGTACCGGCTATGTTCTCTCTACCGCAAAGAGGCGATTTCTTTGGCATTGTCGTATTGCTTTTGTTCTATGTAACCGCCTGTGTGTGCTTCGTGTCATTCTGGAGCTCCTTTTTCCACAGAAGAGAGACCGTGCTTGTCACTTTGCTTTTCATTTCTCCGATTGCGATGTTCCTCACCGGATTTTCCTGGCCTGTAACGGCATTCCCGACATTCTGGAGGTGGTTCTCGTATATCTTCCCGTCATCATTTGCCTGCCCGGCATTCATCAATCTGAATACGGCAGGATGCGACGTGATTCAGGTGAGCGAATTGCTGAGAAATCTGGCTATACAATCCGGAGTTTATATTTTGCTTTCGATGGTTGCCGGCTACAGGAAAATCCGCTTGTCTCGAGCCGGGCTGAAGTCTCGCCGCTGGTTGCAAGGCGGAGAAGATTCCACTTCGGCCGCAGGCAAGCCCCTTTCGGGGAAATGCGCCCGGAAGCGGAACTTCTCCCGCCTTGGATTCGTGTTTCAGGGAGGAAAGATACTGCTTCGAAGGACCTAAGCACCCGCGCTTGATAGCGGGGGGACCGCGAGTGTAGCGAGCGGTGGGATGAGCGCGAAGCGCGAAGTC
>JAGHST010000036.1 GCA_018065695.1 Candidatus Cacconaster caballi
ATAGTTGACTCTCCTTGCGGCATCCGCTACTGCTTCGACAATCTGGAGCTGCAGAGCGGTTTTGCGCGCCGCACTCTGTTGGAGCAGGAGATGATGACCTCTTCCGAGGCCATAGAAGAGTCATACTCATCTCTGAAGAGGTTTGCCTTACTGCTTGAAAATGACCGCAGAAGAGCGGAAACACTGCAGATGAAACTGCAGGGCCTCAGAGACATATCCCTCACGCTGGACTCGCTTGCCGCAGGTTCCGTCTTGGACGACATAGAACTCTTTGAGGTCAAGCACCTCGCAATGCTAGGAAGTGAGATATCATCCGTAGCTCAGGATCTGAAAGTGGCCTGTCTCGAATTCGGATATGATGACGTAATCGACATTCTGGACCCTGAAGGCCTGAGATTGGGTACCTTTTATATATATGACGCATATTCACCTGAACTTCGCAATGCAAGGCGCGATCTCGAAGCAGACCCTGCCAATGAGGAACTGAAGGATATCGTGATGAATATGGAGGATGAGATAAAGCAGCGTCTGAGCCAGTCCCTGCGTCCGTTTGCAGATGGATTGAGGGAAGTGATGAATGCTTTGGCCCTTATAGACATAAATCTTGCCAAGGCCGTGCAGATGAAGACTTTGGGAATGATTATCCCTGTCTGTGGCGCTGCCGTTGCTTTCAAGAAGATGTTCAATCCGGAGGTAAGCGCAGCTCTGAGTTCCAGAGGCAGGAGTTTCCAGAGAGTGGATTTCGACTTTACCGTCGGCTCCACTTCCACGGTGATAGGTGCCAATATGGGTGGCAAGACTGTGGCCATGAAGACATTGTGCCTTGCACAATACCTTTTCCAATTCGGTTTTACAGTACCCGCTCAAGAGGCGGAAATGACTCCTTACGAAAGAATCCTCTTCTGTATCGGTGACGAACAGAGCCAGCAGAAGGGCCTCTCTTCATTTGCAGCCGAGATATTGCGCATCAACAATGTGATTGTGTCGGCAAACCGCGGAGAGAAACTTCTGGCACTGATTGACGAACCGGCCCGCACCACAAACCCGGTTGAAGGAACGGCACTGGTAAGCGCCCTTCTGAAAATCATGAACGGCAGGGAGAACGTCTCTCTGATTCTCACCACACACTACAGAGTGGACTATTCCGGGCAATGCTGGAGGGTCAAGGGCCTTCAAGGTGGCAGTGCAGGTCTTAAAATGGACTATGAACTTCTTCGCACTTCGAGCAATGAAGTGCCTCACGAGGCTCTCAAGATTGCAAGGGAACTCCACGTGAGTGACCATTGGATAAATGAAGCCGACATTCTTTTGAACAACAACTGAAACAAAACTCAATAATAAAAAACTATCTATGACACAAACAAGCAAATTGGGACTGGACTATGGCAAGGTCGAAAAGGCCCGCTCACTTGCCCGCAGCATCGCAGATGATGTTCAGGCATTTGTGGAGACCAGAACCACAGTGGCAGTGGAGCGCACGCTGGCCCGTCTGCTCGGAATCGACGGAGTGGACGCCAACCAGGTGCCTCTTCCGAATGTTGTGGTGGACCACATCAAGGATAAAGGCCTTCTCAATCAAGGAACCGTTTTCTGCATCGGCAACGCTATGGTGCAGACCGGCAAGACTCCTCAGGAGATTGCCGAAGACATCGCCGAAGGCAAGATTGAACTTGACCGTCTGGCAGTATCTGACAAAAAGAAAATCGAAGAGGCTCTTATGCCTATTGTAAACGCATCTGTAGAAAGGATAAGGGCTCGCCGTCAGCGTCGCGAAAACTATCTCGGTACAATAGGTGAGGGCCCTAAGCCGTACCTTTATATCATTGTGGCTACAGGCAACATCTATGAAGACGTGATTCAGGCGGAAGCCGGAGCTCGTCAGGGAGCCGACGTGATTGCGGTAATCCGCACCACAGGTCAGTCTCTGCTGGATTACGTGCCATACGGCGCCACCACTGAGGGTTTCGGCGGCACATACGCCACTCAGGAGAACTTCCGGATAATGCGCTCCGCCCTCGACAAGGTGGGAGAGGAGGTAGGCCGCTACATACGCCTTTGCAACTACTGCTCAGGTCTGTGTATGCCTGAAATCGCGATTATGGGTGCTTTCGAAGGTCTTGACGTGATGCTCAACGATGCTCTCTACGGCATTCTCTTCCGCGACATCAATATGCAGCGCACCCTCATCGACCAGTATTTCTCCAGAATAATCAACGGTTTTGCAGGCGTCATCATAAACACCGGCGAGGACAATTACCTTACAACCGCCGATGCTGTTGAAGCCGCCCATACGGTTCTTGCATCAGACCTCATCAACGAGCAGCTCGCTCTTCTTGCAGGTCTTCCTGAAGAGCAGATGGGACTCGGCCACGCATTCGAGATGGATCCGATGCTTGAAAACGGATTCCTGTACGAGCTCGCACAGGCTCAGATGACCCGCGAAATCTTCCCTAAAGCCACCCTCAAGTATATGCCTCCTACGAAATTTATGACAGGCAATATCTTCAGAGGACATATCCAGGATGCCCTTTTCAATATGATAGGTATCTGGACACATCAGGGAATACAGCTTCTCGGTATGCCTACTGAGGCCATTCATACTCCGTTTATGAGCGACCGATACCTTTCAATCGAGAATGCACGCTACATCTTCAACAATATGCGCAATATAGGAGATGAAGTGGAATTCAAAGAGAACGGCATTGTCAGAAAGCGTGCCGCAGAAGTACTCGACAAAGCAGTGGAACTTCTCCAGAATCTCGTGAAGGAAGGTCTTTTCAATGCGCTTGAGAAAGGCCAGTTTGCTGACGTGAAACGTCCGAAGACAGGCGGAAAGGGCCTTGACGGCGTATGCGAGAAAGGCAGTCAGTATATGAACCCATTTGTTGAACTTATGAAAGGAAAGAAATAATATGAGCGGTGGACTTTATTCAATGGATTCCAAGGACTTCGACAAGACCCTTGATCTGACCAAAGTTAAGCCATACGGCGATACGATGAACGACGGCAAAGTTCAGTTGAGCTTTACTCTTCCTGTCCCTGCAGGTGCAGAGGCGGTAGAAGCCGCCAAGCAGCTCATCAAAAAGATGGGCTTCGAGAACCCTCTCGTAGTTTACTACAACGAGCTGACTCCGGGCTACACTTTCTTCAACTGCTACGGAAGTTGCACCCACACGGTGGATTTCTCATCCATCTACGTCCCGAAAGTGGAATCTACGGTGATGGAGATGAAGGAAACAGACGAATACATCAGAGAGAACATCGGCAGAAAGCTTGTTGTCGTGGGAGCCTCCACCGGTACAGACGCTCACACCGTAGGTATCGATGCCATAATGAATATGAAGGGTTATGCCGGACACTACGGCATCGAGCGCTACGATATGTTCGAGGCCTACAATCTCGGAAGCCAGGTACCTAATGAGGAATTCCTTGCCAAGGCAATCGAACTCCACGCAGATGCGCTTCTCGTGTCCCAGACCGTGACTCAGAAAGACGTTCATATCAAGAATCTTACGGAGCTTGTGGAACTTATGGAAGCTGAAGGCCTTCGCGACAAGATGATTCTCATTTGCGGTGGTCCGCGCATCTCCCACGAGCTTGCAAAGGAACTCGGCTATGACGCAGGTTTCGGCGCCGGCAGCTATGCTGACGACGTGGCTTCATACGTGGCACAGGAATTCGTCAAAAGAGCTAATACAAAGAAATAAATAACATAACTGAATTATGGACAAAAATCAGATCAGAGAGACAATTGCACGTCGTGCAGCTCTCGAATTAAAAGACGGTGATGTAGTTAACCTCGGTATCGGTCTTCCTACCGCTATCCCGGCTTATCTGCCAAAGGGTATCAACGTTACACTCCAGAGTGAGAACGGTCTCATCGGTATGGGTCCGGCTCCTGAAGAGGGCAAGGAAGATAAGGACTATGTTAATGCAGGCGGAGCCTACATTACAGCTTTTCCAGGCGCATATGCTTGTTCATCAGCTGATTCATTCCTTGTAATCCGTGGCGGTCACGTGGATTGTACATTCCTCGGAGCAATGCAGGTGGACGAGGAGGGGAACCTCGCCAACTGGATGATTCCTGGCAAACTCACCCCGGGCATGGGTGGTGCAATGGATCTTGTAGTCGGAGCTCGCCGCGTAATCGTGGCTATGGAACACACCCAGAAGGGAGCTCCGAAGATTATGAAAAAATGCAACCTCCCTCTTACAGCTGCAAAGCAGGTGAATATGATCATCACCGAAATGGGTGTCATGGACATTACACCTGAAGGCATCGTGCTCAAGGAAATCAATCCTGAATTCACTGTGGAACAGGTTCAGGAAGCAACTGATGCAAAGCTCATCGTAGCCAAGGACCTTAAACCTATGCGCCAGTAATGGAGTACAGATTTCTAAAACAGACAAGCGGCAGGAGCGGAATGGTCACAATGACCATTTCGTCTCCTGCTACGCTCAATGCCCTGAATTCGGCTCTTTTGAATGAGATTGACTCATTTGTATCCAATCTCGACCTCAGTACGACAAGAGTGCTTGTCATCACCGGGGAAGGAAAGAGCTTTGTTGCCGGCGCTGATATTTCAGAAATGAGCAATCTCTCAGAGGCTGAAGGACTTGCTTTCGGCCAGAAGGGAGCTTCGGTATTCAGGAAGATTGAAGACCTTCCGATTCCGGTGATTGCAGCCGTAAACGGCTTCGCCCTCGGCGGAGGTTGCGAACTTGCAATGGCCTGTGATATCCGCATCGCCTGCGAGAAGGCCAAATTCGGTCAGCCCGAAGTTGGACTCGGCATCATACCCGGATTTTCAGGCACCTATCGTCTTCCGAAACTGGTAGGACAGGGAATAGCAAAGGAACTGATTTATACAGGACGGATGATAACAGCCGCAGAGGCTCTGAGAATCGGGCTTGTCAACAGCGTCGTCGCTCCTGAAGAATTCCAGGCTGCAGTCGATTCGCTTGTGGATGCAATACTCAAGAATGCTCCCAAGGCTGTAAGTTATGCCAAAAAGAGCATCAATGAGAATTATGATCTTGACGCCGACGGCGCCATAGCTCTGGAGAACAAGTATTTCTCAAAATGCTTCGCTACAAAGGATCAGAAAGAAGGAATGGCAGCATTCCTTGGCAAACGTCCCGCGCAGTTCAAGAATGAATGAAACAAACCAACTATCTTAATGTACTTATTATAAAACTATGAAAATTTGCGTTATTGGAACCGGTACAATGGGTTCCGGAATCGTACAGGCTTTCGCTCAGGCAGGTGTTCCTGTAGTCATGAAGAGCAGAAGCATGGAAAGCTGCAACAAAGCAGTTGCAAAGATTTCAAAAGGTCTTGCCAGACTCGTTGAAAAAGGCAAAATCGATCAGGCGAAGATGGATGCCACAATTGCAAACATCACTCCTGTAGATGACTATCAGAAATGCAAGGATTGCGACCTCATCATCGAGGCTGCCGTTGAGTCTATGGAGCTGAAGAAGGAAGTCTTCAAGATGCTTGACTCACTTGCAAAACCTGAGGCAGTTCTCGCTACAAACAGCTCGTCTCTCTCAATTACCGAGATTGCAGCTGCAACAAACCGCCCTGACAAGGTCATCGGCATGCACTTCTTCAACCCGGCTCCGGTCATGAAGCTTGTTGAAATCATCAAAGGCCAGAAGACATCCGACAAGGTTGCCGCTGACATCAAGGCGCTTTCAGAATCAATCGGCAAGACTCCGGTTATGGTAAATGAAGCTCCGGGATTTGTTGTAAACCGCATTCTCATTCCTCTTGTAAACGAGGGTATAGGAATTCTCGCCGACGGAGTTGCAAGCCGCGAAGAAATCGACGCTGCAATGAAGCTCGGTGCCAACCACCCTATGGGACCTCTCGAGCTCGGTGACCTCATCGGTCTCGATGTATGTCTCGCCATTATGGAAGTTCTCCACAAGGAGTACGGAGACGACAAGTATCGTCCACATCCTCTGCTACGCAAGATGGTTCGCGCCGGTCTGCTCGGAAGAAAGACCGGAGAAGGTTTCTACAACTACAACAAATAGACAATTAGCCAATTATCGATATGAATTTCAATCTGACAAAAACCCAATCACTGTTCAAGCAGATGATTCGCGAGTTCGCTGAGAAAGAGGTAAAACCTCTTGCAGCCGAAATCGACGAACAGGAACGTTTCCCTCAGGAAACCGTTGAAAAAATGGCCAAACTCGGCATTTTCGGTATTCCTGTACCAAAACAATATGGTGGAGCCGGTGGCGACAACATCATGTATTCAATCGCAGTCGAAGAACTTTCCCGTTGCTGCGCAACCACAGGTGTAGTCGTTTCCGCACACACATCTCTATGTATGTCACCTATTCTTCAGTTCGGTACTGAAGAGCAGAAGATGAAATATATTCCGAAACTTGCAGCAGGTGAGTGGATCGGTGCATTCGGTCTTACTGAGCCTAACGCCGGTACTGATGCAGCAGGTCAGCAGACCACAGCTGTTCTCGACGGTGACCAGTGGGTCATCAACGGCAACAAGATTTTCATTACCAATGCAGGTCACGCTGACGTTTACGTAGTCGTAGCAATGACTGACAAGAGCCTCGGTACTAAGGGCATCTCCGCTTTCATCGTAGAAGCAACAACTCCGGGCTTCACCATCGGTAAGAAAGAGCTCAAGATGGGTATCCGCGGAAGCGCAACTGCGGAACTTATCTTCACCAATGTACGTATTCCGAAGGACAACCTCCTCGGTAAGGTGGGAGAGGGCTTCAAGATCGCTATGATGACTCTTGACGGCGGCCGTATCGGTATCGCTTCACAGGCTCTCGGTATCGCACAGGGCGCCCTTGACGAGACTGTCAAATACACCAAGGAAAGAAAGCAGTTCGGCAAGGCTATCGCCAAGTTCCAGAACACTCAGTTCCAGATGGCTGACCTCAAGACCAAAATCGAGGCTGCACGTCTTCTCGTGCGCAGCGCAGCCTTCAAGGAGGATGAGCACGTCAAGAACGAGAAGGTCAACTTCTCCGCAGACGCAGCAATGGCAAAACTCTATGCGGCTGAAACTGCAATGGAAGTCACGACCAAGTGCGTCCAGTACCACGGAGGTTACGGCTATACCCGTGAATACCCTGTAGAAAGAATGATGCGTGATGCCAAGATTACTGAAATCTATGAAGGTACTTCAGAAGTTCAGAGAATGGTCATCGCCGGCAAATTGTTTGGCAAAATCAAGTAGGAGGAGACAACATGAAATTATTAGTTTGTATTAAACAAGTTCCTGACACTACCGAAATCAAGATCGATCCGGTAACCAAGACCCTCGTTCGCGACGGTGTTCCTGCAATTATGAACCCTGACGACAAAGGCGGTCTGGAATTCGCTCTTCAGCTCAAGGACAAGTTCGGCGCTGAAGTAACAGTAATCACAATGGGTCTTCCTCAGGCCGATCTCATTCTTCGCGAAGCTTTCGCAATGGGTGCAGACAAGGCAATACTTCTGACAGACCGCAAACTTGGCGGTGCAGACACCCTTGCTACGTCAAAAGCGCTCGCAGGTGCCGCACGTATGCTCGATTGGGACCTCGTCATCGCAGGCCGTCAGGCAATTGACGGTGACACCGCTCAGGTGGGTCCGGAAATGGCTGAACACCTCGGAATCCCTCAGATTTCCTATGTAGCCGACGTACAGTATGACGACAAGGCAAAGAAATTCACAGTAAAGAAGGAAACCGAAGACGGATATCAGATTCTCGAATTCCAGGGCAAGGCTCTTCTTACCTGCCTGGCATCAGCAGTAAAACCTCGCTATATGAGTGTAGGCGGCATTGTTGAAGCATACGACAAAGAGGTTGAAATATGGGGTGCTGACCGCATCGACGTTCCTGAGACGGAACTCGGACTCAAAGGCTCGCCGACAAAGGTCTTCAAGTCATTTACAAAAGAGCTCAAGCAGCCGGGCCAGATCCACGAAGTGGATGCAGAGGAGGCTGTCGAACTCATCGTTGCAAAACTCAAGGAAAAACACATTATCTAACCGTCTAAATTATTAATACAATGGATTTTTCAGAATATAAAGACATTTATGTATTTGCTGAGCAGAGGGACGGTAAGATTCAGTCTGTCGCTTTGGAACTTATCGGCAAAGCAAGGGAACTTTCAAAGGTAACCGGAGAAAAGGTTGTTGCCATTCTCGCAGGCTGCAATGTGGCATCACAGGCAGGCACACTCATTGAATATGGTGCCGACAAGGTAGTTGTCATCGACGACAAGAATCTTGAAACCTATGTTACAGAGCAGTATACACAGGCTGTTTATCAGGCTGTAACCAAGTTCAAACCGTCAATTTTGATGTATGGCGCCACCACCATAGGCCGTGACCTCGCTCCTCGTATTGCCGCACGTCTCGGTACCGGTCTTACTGCAGACTGCACCAAGCTTGACATTACGGAAGATACCCACGAACTTCAGATGACACGTCCTGCATTCGGCGGTAACCTGATGGCTACAATTATGTGCCCTAACCACCGTCCTCAGATGTCAACTGTCCGCCCTGGCGTTATGCCTAAGTCTGAACCTGACAAGAGCCGCAAGGGCGAAGTCGTAGAGTTCAAACCAACATTCGACCAGAGCAAATTCATCGTCAAGCTTGTAAAGAACGTTAAGGAAAAGAAGAACACCGTAGATATTTCAGAGGCTAAAATCCTCGTATCCGGCGGTCGTGGCGTAGGCTGCAAGGAAGGCTTCGAGAAACTTCAGGGTCTTGCTACAGTCCTCGGCGGCGAAGTCTCTTCATCACGTGCAATGGTTGATGCCGGCGTTATGCCACACGACCGTCAGGTAGGCCAGACAGGCAAGACTGTCCGTCCTTCCGTTTACTTTGCACTCGGCATTTCAGGCGCTATCCAGCACCTTGCAGGTATGGAAGAGTCTGACTGCATCATCGCGGTGAATAAAGACAAATTTGCGCCTATCTTCAGTGTTGCCGACCTCGGCATCGTATGCGACCTCAACAAAGTCGTTCCGGCTCTCACCGAAAGACTCAAGAAAGAGATCAAGAAATAAATTTGAAGATAGACTTCTAAAGCAACATAGTTGCGTAACCAACGGCAAGAGCAATCAAGAAATTGATTGCTTTTGCTGTTATAAAGCCACGTTTCGTCTCGGCAAGGAGGGGAAGGGCTGCGTGTCCGTCCTGACTGATGCAGCTCGCCAGCAGCACAGGGAGCGGCACTACTCCGGCAGCGAAGAGTGTCACGAAAATAAGATGCGGGCCAGATTCTGGAATCAGACCGACAGCAGCGGCAAGGAGAATCATCAGTGCGGTATTGTCGTTTATCCAGAGGGAAATCTCGAAATGGTGGAGTCCGATTCCAAGGACAATCAGTGTGCCGAATGTCCATAAGAAGATTGACGGGAGGTGCCTGCATATTATGTGGTGCCACAGATGCTCATCCACGAAATGGTCTTTTGCGGTGAGAAGCACACCAAGAACTACTAGACTCAATCCTGCGAACATATAGTTCATCCACTCTTCGCTGAGAAGATTTATGCCTCCGGCATTTGCATGCGGCTCTGCGACTCCGTGTGAGTGTCCGTGTTCGAGGAGGCCGAACACCAGCAGAAGGATGAAGGCGACAAGGCTCAGCGTCATAAGCAGACGCTTCCAACCGAACGTACGTCTGCCTTCCGAGAGAGAATCGTCTTCGTGTATCGCGAAGTTTTCGCCGCAGGTTAGGGGAGTATTTACCGGTTTGTGGATAAGGTCTGTCAGCAGGCCGGCCACCACGGAGAGGGCAAAAAGCGCAAGCATAATCCACAACGCCTGCTGTGGAATCATTGCGAGCATCACGAAAGATTCGTCGCCGGAAGTGGCAATCATCATTGCCACAAGAGCGCCGAAACTGACCAATCCGTGGGTGTACATCGACACGACTGCAAAACCGCCCATACAGCCGGGAACCGCACCCAGAAAAGCAGACAGAAAAATCTGCCAGAAGCCCTTTCCCTTGAATGAACCTGCCAGTCGGCCTTGGGACCACACATTGAAGCATTCAATCATCATCATCATTATGACCACCAGTCCGGTAATCATAATTGCATTAGGCAGGGCTTCCAGAATAATATGCAGCATAACTATTTGGTAGAACGCTCTTTATTCCATAGTACCTGAACGAAAGCTTCAGCCCACTGGCACATATATTCGCGGCCTCTCATACCCTCCATAGTATCGTGGTACTTTGCAATGTTGCCCTCCAGATTCTGGCTCTTGTGGCACAGATAAGCCGCAATTTTCTGTTCGCGGACAGGGGTTATGTCAACATAGCTTGTAGGGAGGAAATTCAGTGTCTGGTTGCCGGACATCACTTCGGTGAAGTAGAGGTCGAAACCGTGGTCGAGACGGCGCCAGGAGTCAAATACGAGAAGGGCGCAGTTGCGGTGGTCCCGGTGGCTGTCGATAGGCCAGTGGGTGATGACGATGTCCGGATTTTCCTTCGCGATGAGGTCTTTCATCTCGTCGTAGCGCTCTTTGGTTATTTCGCTGCGGCCGTCCACCTGAGTCATGAAGAGAGGACGGATGCCCATATATGCACAGGAGTTGAGTGCCTCCTGATGACGTATGGCTCTGGCTTCCTCTTCGCTTTTGCCCGGGATTCCGCCTTCTCCTTGAGTGAAATAGACGCATACGACCTCACAGCCTTGATTTTTCAGCATCAGCATAGTGCCGCCGCACATCGATTCCGGATCGTCCGGATGAGCTCCGATGATGAGTGCCTTCTTGTAATGGCCGCCCATTATGCTCTGGGCATTCATTTCCGTTGAAAATGCTGTCAATACTGCAGCGATCATCGCTGTCAGGAAGATAATCTGAATTTTTTTCATGGTATTTTTCAATATATTGTCAACTTTCCATAAACACTTTATCTTACAAAGATACTCACTATTTTGTATATTTGCGAAGTAAACCTACCGATATGCAGGAACAACTTGACAGATTGGAGCAGATTCTGGAGGACGGACTTGTGAAACTTTGTTCGAGTTCCTCATTCCTTGAAGAACTCCTGTCCTCTCCGGACATAGACGGCAAATGGGACGCCTTCATAATGGAATATGTCGCCGACGCCGTGGAAAACATAAATCAATATCCCGATGCCGCGATAGGCTTTGCGGCATTTCTCGGGATGGGGGTGGCCTTTCACTGGGACACCGATTGGGAAGCCAACAAGGAAAATTCATACAGGGACTACTACGGCAGCAAGGGGTTTGACAATATGGATGACCATATCCTGGAAGATATACTTGTGCTTCCGGACTCGGAGGCCAGGCATATTTCCAATATGGTTTATTCGTGCGTACAGGCCACTCTGGCTTTGCTGAGGCACGAAAACGTGGATTTTCAGACAGAATTCGGATTTTATGCGCTGGGGCGCTGTTTCAGCGTGATGTTCCGGCTGGGTGAAGCTCTTGAACTCCACCGGCTGGGATACAGGAAACACATTTGCAACTGACAGAATAATGAAGTTATTTTCCGACAATCTTGTAGAAGAGGCCTGCAGGGCAAGCAGCGTCAGTGATCTTTCGAATGCCACAATAGGAGAAGTCCTTCTTGTGGCCCAGTATCTGGAAAAAGCCACCGGAATACAGTTCATCCGTATGGATCAGGGCTCTCCGGGCCTGCCTGCCAACAGATACGGCATAGAGGCGGAAAAACGGGCTCTCGACTCGGGAGTATGTTCCCAATATCCGGCAGCCGCAGGTGTCCCTGAACTGAAGAAAGCAGCTTCGGATTTCGTCAAGGCTTTCATAGACATCGATATAGCCCCTCTGGGCTGCGTTCCCACAACAGGTGGAGTGGCGGCTTCATTCGGTTCTCTTATTGCCACAACCCAGCGTGTCCCCGGAAAGGACAAGGTCCTTTTCATAGACCCCGGTTTCCCGATCAACAAGTCGCAACTCAGGGTGCTCGGCACAGAGTGGAAAGAGTTCGACATATATGATTACAGAGGCGCGGAGAAACTGCGCTCGAAACTGGAGGAGATGACAAGTGGGGGAGACATAGCGGCAATACTCTATTCAAATCCGAACAATCCTGCCTGGATATGTCTGGAAGAGGAAGAACTTGAAGTGATAGGCCGCATTGCAACAGAAAGGGATATCGTTGTGCTGGAAGACCTCGCTTACTTCTGTATGGACTCCCGAAAGGATCTCAGCCACCCGTATCAGGCACCTTTCGTACCATCGGTGGCAAGATATACCGACAATTACATACTGATGCTCTCTGCTTCGAAGATTTTCAGTTATGCCGGTCAGAGAATAGCTTTGTGCTGTATATCCGATAAACTCTTCAACAGGCAGTATCCGGCCCTTGCGCAGCGCTACCGCGATGCGGGAGTGTTCGGCGTAACGCTGACAGCTTCCATTCTCTATATGATTACGAGCGGATGCACCTCCTCGACACAGTACGGCTATGCCGAGATGCTTCGCAAGTCCTGCCTCGGAGAGATAAATTTCGTGGAGGATACACGGGAGTACAGCATACGCGCCAAGCGGATGAAGGAAATTTTCCTTCGTCACGGCTTCCATATCGTATATGAAAAGGACGTTACGGAAAAGATAGCCGACGGCTTCTTCTATACTCTTGGATATGGGAATATGAGCGGGGCGCAGCTTCTAGTCGAACTCATCCATTACGGAGTAAGCAGTATAAATCTCTCTACCACAGGTAGTGAGCATCAAGGTGTCAGGGCCTGCACAAGCCGTATGAGAGAAGATCAGTATCCTGTCCTTGAAGAGAGAATGGCAGCCTTCGAGGCGGACCATCCGTTGGAATGATGTCTATTCCAGGCCTTTTTCGAGAAATTTCACATAAGCCTCAACGTCAAGGTTGTAGCCGCGGGAAGGGACTTTAGGCTCTTCTGTTTCAGGGTTCAGTATCGTGTAGTAAGGCTGTGCGTTGACTCCGAATTTTTTCATGGCGAAATGGGAGTTTATTCTGCCGAGTGTCCTGAGCACCCTGCCATCTTCAGCAGTAACGTGGTACTCAGGCTCTACGACTGTCTTGTCATCGGCAAAAAGGGCGCATACGACAAAATCCTCCCTGAGCATTCTTACCACGCGGGGGTCGGACCAGACGCGTGTTTCCATTTCCCGGCAGTTGACGCATCCGTGGCCCGTGAAATCCACGAAAAGCGGCTTTCCGCACTTTACGGCATAGGCACGGGCCTCTTCGTAGTCATAGAAGGCTTCGATGCCGTATGGCATTTCAAGAAAATCGGAATATCTGCGTTGCTGCGCAGCCCTTGCTTCTGTAGTTGCAACATTATGAAAACGGTCCGCTACGAAGTCCTGAGTCGTGATTGGAGGCAGATAGCCGGAGATGCCCTTGAGCGGAGCTCCCCACATCCCGGGAATCATATAGACCACAAATGAGAACACTGCTATCGAGAGAGCCAGACGTAGCACAGACAGATGTTCGAGGGGTGTGTCGCCTTTGAAGCGAATCTTGCCGAGAAGATAGAGGCCGAGAAGAGTGAATATTACAATCCAGATGGCGAGATATATTTCACGGTCAAGCAGATGCCAGTGGTAGGTCTGATCTGCGGTGCTGAGGAATTTCAGCCCGAGGGCAAGTTCTATGAAGCCGAGTACCACCTTCACGCTGTTGAGCCATCCGCCGCTTTTCGGAATTCTTTTCAGCAGAGCGGGGAAGAGGGCGAAAATTGCGAAAGGCAGAGCGAAAGCGGTTGAAAAGGCCAGCATAGTGACCATAGGGGCCCAGAATTCGCCTTGCGTCGATTTTATGAGGACAGTGCCTACAATCGGGCCGGTGCAGGAAAATGATACCAGCACAAGTGTCAGGGCAAGGAAAAAGATGCCACCGACACTCTTTTTGCCGGATTTCGAGTCGGAAGAGTTGACCCACCCGGAAGGGAGAGTTATCTCGAATGCCCCGAAGAAGGAGGCGGCGAACGCCATGAATATGATGAAGAAGAGTATATTCGGAAGCCAGTGGGTGGATAGCCAGTTGAAAATGTCAGCCGTGACGGAGCCGCCTCCCAGAAGCCTTGTCAGGCCTATGATTATGCATATCGGCACAGTATAGAGCAATACTATGAAAATACCGTAGAGAGCGGCGGAAATTCGGCTCTGTGCCTTGTTTTGAGAACCTTTCAGGAAGAAGGAGACCGTCATCGGAACCATAGGGAACACGCAAGGTGTCAGAAGCATTGCAAGGCCCCATAGAACAGCCTCGACTATCATGGCCCATAATCCATTTGAAGAGCTTTCCTCAGCTGAAGTCGAAGAGGTGGGGGAGACGCTTCCCAATGTCAGGGTTCCGGCGTATTCTTCCGGAGGAAGGCAACTTGTGGCGTTGCAGCACTGCCATTCGAGTGCAACCGTCGCTTCGGATGCTGCGCCCTCCTGCAGTTCAACGGTCTGTACAATTGCGACGTCACCTTCGGTCACACCTATTTCCATTGCGAAAATTTCATCGAATTCCCGTTTGACTGGAGTGACTATCCGGGGTTCGCCGATTGGTGTCAATCCTTCTCCGGCAATGGAGAAGGTCGTCCTGCAAGGGCCGCCGGAGCCGTTGTCCGTCAAGTCGTATATATGCCAGGAACTGTCGGAGAATGTACCTGTGGCTTTGATTTCATATCGGGTGCCTTCCACCCGTGTTGCTGTCAACGTCCATGAAAGCGGCTGCTCAGAGGCGTTTGCCGTTGCGGAAGCCGCAATGCAGACCAGCAGAATGGATATAATTTTCATTAAACTCTTCATAAGATACAAAGTTACTTATTTTTCGTTAAATTTGGAGTATGAAAAAAATCCGTGGATTTGCGGTCCTGGTATTCTCGATTCTGATATCAACCGCCTCTTTTGCTGACGTTTATAATTATAACGGCACATTACGTACATATTTCTATCACGAGCCTGACACTATGCTGCCTCAGCGGCCGCTGATACTTCTGCTGCACGGTTACGGCGGCTCCGCGACGGACTACTGTCCACAGATGGTGGATGCGGCTCTCAAGGCCGGATATTCCGTCTGTGTGCCTCAGGGTGCGAAGGATCCTGCTGGAGAACCTTCCTGGAACGTCGGCTATCCGTTCCAGAACGGCTGGGGGATGGATGACGTGGATTTTCTGTGTGAACTGTCTGCCTACGTTGCACATGAACACAATCTCAATACGGGCAATATTTTCGTGACCGGAATGTCAAACGGAGGAGAAATGTGCTATCTTCTCGCTCACGAAAGGCCGGATTTCTTCGCCGCGTTCGCTCCGATATCCGGACTTACGATGAAGTGGATGTCAGACTCCCTCAAAATCCGCAGACCTGTCTCGCTGATGGAGGTGCACGGCACCGCTGACCGTGTATCGGAGTGGGACGGAGATCTCCTTGACAAAGGGGGCTGGGGTGCATATATCTCCGTTCCCGAGGCGGTGAAGCGCTTCGCTGATGCAGCTGTGTGCCGCAAGGAGCAGACAAGGACTCTGAAGGACTCCATCATCGTCCACGAGTTCACCAACGCCAATTTCGACGTGGAAGTGCTGCTCTATGAAGTGAAGGGCGGCCGGCACGGCTGGGCTCTCGACCGTATGGACACTCCGGGCGAAGTGGTGGCCTTCTTCAACCGCCATCTGGAATCACCATACGAAAGCATTTACGGCACATACACTCTGGATGACAAGTTTCCTGAAGTATGCATCAGGGTGGACGCCCCTCAGATGCTTGACACTTCAAAAGAGACGGAAATGATTCTCTATACTTTGCCGAACGGCAATTCAAACGAATGGACGGCAGGCAAATATATGTATGAAGGAGACGACTGGCACTATGACATACAGCATATTGCGGCACAGACACGGTTTCTCAGGGCTCAGAATCCGGACAAGAACATAATTACGGTGCTTCTCGCCGACAGGATGCGTTCCTGGACCACCTGGCGCTACCGCCACGCCGATATAATTGCTCATACACTGCCGTCAATCATCGGCTATCTGGCTGACATATATAAGGATTACAATCCCTCGATTACCCTTAGCAGCCATTCCGGAGGCGGATATTTCCTATTCGAGTATATCCGTACCGCGCAGAGCATCGATCCCCGTATCAAAAGGTTCGTCTTCATTGACAGCGCTTACGGCTATACGACTCAGGACCACAGTGCCAAACTGGCGCAGTGGCTGAAAGACAAGAAGCACTTCCTCAGTGTGATATCCTATGAAGACTGCACCGTCATATATGAAGGCAAGCCGCTCGTTTCGAAGGAGGGCGGCACCTGGGGCAGAAGCCACGCCATGATAAGAGATCTTGGAAAGACATTCAGAATAAGAAAGCAGCAGGATGGCAAGTGGGAGAACTGGCGCGGACTCGACGGCAGGATAACCTTCAAACTCCTCGAAAATCCGGAGGGTGAAATATATCACACTGTCCTTGTGGAGAAAAACGGTTTCATAGATTCTTTCCTGAGCGGCACGCCCGGGGAGGGCGTCGGCTACGAATTCTGGGGCGAAAGGGCCTATTCGAAATATATCTGCGATGATGGATGCAATGCGGTCCTTGTAGGCGAAGCGGGCCTCAAGCCGCTGCCGTATCTGCAGGAACACAAAGGCACCGGCCTCACGGCCTGGGATTATATCGAGTCCATCGACGATATGGATTTTTGGGAGTTCGAGGAGCGTACAGAAGCGGCAATACTTGCCGGCGAAGTGCCGGATTCATTGCGTTTCTTCAAGAAAATCCGCTATCAGAGACTTGGACATACGGTGGAATTCTGGACACTTCCGGACTACCTCGCCATAGGAACAAACGAGGATTTCGTCAGGATTCCGATGGGCATAATCTCGTCGAAGAGAGTTGCTTCCGCGCTCGGATGCACACTTCCGACCACATTCCTCGTTGACAGGATAAACGATGTCAGACAAGGGACTCTCGACATCTTCCCGTTCCGTCCGAAAGGAAGCCGCAATCAGCAGCCTATCGTCTTCCAGGACCACAACAACGCACTGAAAGCGCTCTACAAGGCCAAAGGTTACCACTTCGGACAGTTCATATCCGGTCTGAAGAAAGATCTTGTTCTTTCGTGGTATCAGGACCGGATACCGGCTTACTCGCACAATATCGCCATTTACGGATGGCATCACCCGGACGGGCACCCGCAGCAGCCCATATTCCTGCGCCACGCCGATTTCTATTCGGATTACAGCCACGGTACAAGATTGATTTGGAAGGAAATACTGATAGACGGCAAGCCTTATGACCTTGATGCGGTTATGCACGACATAAACCTTTTCCGTCTGGTCAGTGACGAAAGTCAGCCGCTACACTGCAAATAAAAAGGGACAAATAGATAACTGAACTGTTATAATTATGAATAGAAGAGATATGTTGAAAACGGCAGGTAGTGCGGCTGCAGGACTTGCCTTGCTGGGCATTTCGGGAGAGAGCCTGGCAATGGAAAACGAAGAGACGCCAAAGCGCAGGAAACTGATTGTGGCCGGCGCTCACCCCGACGACCCGGAAACCTGCGCCGGAGGAACAGCCATTCTCTACAAACAGAGAGGATGGGATGTGGTATATCTGTATCTTACTCGCGGAGAGCGCGGAATCTCCGGCCTGAGTCACGAAGAGGCCGCCGCTGTCAGGGTGAAGGAGATTGAAGCCGCAAGCGCCCTTACAGGCATCCGCTACCGCTTTCTCAGCCACGTGGACGGAGAGGCTCAGTTCAATCTCGAAGCCTGCAGGGAAATCAAGGATGTAATTGGCGAAGAGAAGCCGGATATTGTTATGACCCACTGGCCGATAGATTCCCACAGGGACCACAGGGTATGTTCCATTCTTGTCTATGACGCCTGGCGGCAACTGGACCATAGTTTCGAACTCTATTATCACGAAGCGATGACAGGCCTTCAGTCCCAGATGTTTGCACCGACCGACTATGTCGATATCACTCAGGTGGCGCAGCTCAAGCATAAAGCCATAATGTGCCACGCTACACAGGAACCGGAGTGGATGCTTGACGAATATCATATCCCGATGGAGAGGCTCAGAGGCAACGAAGCCCACTGCAAATACGCGGAAAGCTTCGTACACCAACGCTGGGGACAAATGGGAGACCTTGAATACTAACGCATAAATTGTAAAAGGGTATTAAATGGGCTGGAATGTGATTCCACACCTGTTCCGGACATGGTTACGGTTGAAGAAGCCACTGCCTTTTGCCCGAATCTGCTATTTCAAATCTTTTGACTTGAGGATAACCAGTATGTCGCCTTTTCTGAGAACGGTATTTCCGTTGGGGATAATCTTTTCTTCTCCTCTTTGAATCATCACGAGAAGGTTGCCGTCTTTTCTCGGAAATTCACTGACCGTATGGCCTATCCACTTGCTGTTATGTGACAGAGGGTGCTTGATGAGTCCTTCCGTATATTCATCCAGGAAGGAGCGTGTACAAAGGACAATTTCGTCGTCTTCAAGAATCGTGGTGTTTCCTTGCGGGACAATGCGCTCATCTCCCCGCACCACGAGCGCTATCAGGCAGTCTTCAGGCAGGTTCAAATCTTTGACCTGACGATTGTTCCAGCTGCTCGTCCCACTGATTCGGATTGTTCCTAAAGACATTTCATCGCTTTCGCGGAAGTCGCTGAAGGTTGTCATCACGTCTTCGCCGGCATCGGTCATGCCTGTAGCCTTGGCTACGGATGGAATCAACGAACCCTGAAGTGCGATGGATACGAGCACGATGCAGAAAACGATGCTGAATATATCGTTCTGCAACTCCAAGCCGGATGTCAGTATGTTTATGGCAAACACTATCGAAGCGGCGCCGCGAAGACCTACGAACGAGATGAGTCCCATCTGCCTGACCGGATATTTTCTGAAAGGAGACAGTACGCCGCACACTGCCAGCGGGCGGGCGACTGTCGTGAGAAATGCAAAGATAATCAGTGCCGGCAGCAACGAGTGCAGCAGGTGGGAAGGAATGGCCATCATTCCCAACAGGAAGAAGATAACTATCTGCATCAGGCTGGTGACGGCATCGAAGAACGAAACCAAAGATTTTCGCTCAGGAAATTCTGTATTGCCGAGCACGATGCCAACTATATAGGCGCTTAGGAAGCCGTTTCCGCCGGCAAGGTCGGGGATGGCGTAGGACATCATCGCTATGGCTATGAACAGCAGCATATCGAATCCGTTGTTCTTGAAACTGATTCGTTTCAGAAGGAACACGGCTCCGGCAGATATCAGCAATCCTCCCGCAGCGCCGAAAACAATCTGAGAGAAAATCTTCCATACGATGCCTCCTGCAGTAACGCCTCCGCTGAACAGCGACAGCATTACCGCTGTGAGCATATATGACATAGGGTCGTTGGAACCGCTCTCCACTTCGAGAAGAGGTGCCGTGTTGTTCTTAAGGCCCAATTTTCTGGAACGGAGTATGGAGAATACCGTAGCCGCATCGGTGGAACTTATCACTGCGCCCATCAGAAAGCTTTCAAGATAGGTCCAACCCAGCGCAAAATGGCAGAACAGGCCTACGAGTGCTGCGGTAAGTGCAACTCCTACGGTTGCGAGCAGACCTGCCTCCACTACGACGGGCCTGGCAGATTTCCATCTCGTGCCGAAACCGCCATAGAACATTATGAAGATGAGGGCCAGGGTGCTTATATCTCCAACAAGCCAGCCTTCCCTGGAGGCGAATTCATCATACTGGCTGCCGCACAGCAGACCGAGCATCAAAAAGAAGAGCAGGACAGGTATTCCCACCTTTCCGGAAAACTTGTTGAAGAATACGCAGGTGACGACAATCGCCGAGAATATCAAAAGGTACAGTGTCATGGTTTTGCAGATAAAGTATTTCATTGAGCGTATTCGGTGTACGGCCGGGGCTCACGTACAAATATAATCAGATTTCTTCAATTTCTCATTTGTTTTGAATTCGCAATCCCTATCAGAAATATGCGCAAGGACACTCGTAAATGTGCAAATTTTCTGTTTTTCAAAAATGAGTCGTAAATTTGATGCCTGATATAAGGTATATGTATATGCGTAAGTTATTGTCATCATTATTGATTCTGTTTGCCATTGTCGCCTGCGACAAAACGAACACTTCGATGGTGACACAAAAATCAAAGTGTATGGTGACAAGCTGAGTTGGGCCGTGATTGAAAGCAATTTCAAAACCGAATGGAGTGAGAGATGAAAGAAACAGAAGCAACCGTCAATCCTGAAATAATGGAATATATCCGGGAAAGGATTGTTCCGCAGTACGAAAGTTTCGACCCCGCTCACCGGGTGGACCATGTATGCAGTGTGATTCGGGCCGCACTCGAAATGAGCCGCCACTACGATGTGGACGTCGATATCGTGGCAATGGCCGCCGCATGTCACGATCTTGGGCTTGTCAAAGACCGCGAGAGTCATCATCTGGTGTCAGGAAGTATCATCCGCTCTGATGCCCGGCTTCACAGGTGGTTCACGCAGGAGCAGATTGAAACGATTGCCCGGGCGGCCGAAGACCACAGGGCATCGTCAGACCACGCGCCGCGGAGCATCTATGGAAGAATCATCGCCGAAGCCGACCGCCAGATCGACCCCCTGACCGTAATACGCCGGACTGTTCAATACGGGCTGGAACACTATCCGGATCTGGATAGGGAAGGGCATTGGCAAAGGACACTGGAACATCTTCACGAGAAATATGCAGAAGGAGGATACCTGAAACTATGGATTCCCGAGTCTTCCAATGCTGCCGAGCTGGAACGCCTGCGGGACATCATCCGTGACGAGAAAAAGCTGCGCAGCATCTTTGACGAGATTTTCGATAATGAACTTGCCCATAGGAAATGCATCTGCAGCCCAAGATAAGAAGTCACGGTGAGTACATTGTTATGTTCCTTGTCGGCACATCTCAGATTTTTTGAAAAGAGTTTGAATTCCGTATTACGAATTTCAAAATAATGCCTATCTTTGGTGCGAAAAAGCAGGCAAAGATGGATAACAGCAAGAAGAATTCCCGTGGCGGAGCAAGGATCGGTGCGGGCAGACCTAAAGGGGACAGTAAGTTATTCTCCTTCAGATGTCCCGGTGAGATGGCCCGTAAACTTGATGAAAAACGGAACAGGACTGCATTTATCCGCGACAGTCTTTCCAGAGCATTGGCTGCGGAAGATTGCGTCCCTGATTCCCTCGGGCGTGTGAGTGCAGCCTCCCGAATAAGGCCGATGCGTCTTCCGTATTTCGATGTGCGGGTCCGTGCCGGATTCCCGGTTCCCCTGGACAATGACGAAAGGGCCCGGGACGTGGAACTGCTCAGCCTTCTCTGCCCGCATCCCGAATCTTCATATCTGATCCGCGTAGTGGGGGATTCGATGATTGATGCGGGAATCCTTTCCGGAGATATCGTCATCGTTGACAAGAGCAACCGCAATCCCACCCCAAAGGAGATAGCAGTCTGTGAACTGAACGGGGAATATACATTGAAACACTTCGTGGAAGAGAATGGTCGGGGATGGCTTGTTTCTGCCAATCCGGATTATCCACGCTTCCCTGTAAGGGAGGAAGACGATTTCAGCATCTGGGGAACCGTTACATATATCATTCATAAAGCAAGGGACTAATCCTAATGTGGGCGCTCGTTGATGCAAACAGCTTATTCGCGAGTGTGGAGAAGGTTTTCCATCCCGGGCTGAGGGGGAAGCCGGTCGTTGTCCTTTCCAGCAACGACGGAATCATCGTGGCCCTAACGCCTGAGGCAAAGGCCATAGGGCTGCATAGGGGAGACCCTGTCTTCAAGGTCAAGGAGATAATAACCCGATATGATGTCGCTGTCTTCTCAACCAATATGATGCTCTATGCGGCAATGTCAAAACGAATCGCCGGCATTATAAAGCAGTCGGTGGAGAGAGTGGACCAGTACTCGGTTGATGAGTGTTTCGCGGACCTCTCCGGATACGAGTCCCACTACAATCTTGAAGAATATATGAGGGGAGTGGCCGACAGGATAAAACTCTGGACGGATATACCCGTAAGTGTAGGAATCGCACCGACGAAGACACTTGCAAAGATCGCCGGCAAGTTTGCCAAGAAATATCCAGGATACCGCAGCGTCTGTGTGATAGACAA
>JAGHST010000050.1 GCA_018065695.1 Candidatus Cacconaster caballi
AAGTCCATATCCTTCCTGCCATAGACTTCCCTTATGAAGTCCGCCAGATGGGCACAGACTATCCCATAGCGGTTGTAGGTACCTCTGGAACAGGTAACACCAACCTTTTTACTGAATTCAATATTGTGGTTCCTGAAATAAGCCACAAGCTGTACGCTTCGGGAGCGCTGCTTCAAAATTCTGAGAATCTTTGCGTTCATTGTGTGTATGAATTTATTGTTAATCAAAAGGTTTCACTGCGTATTGAAGTAAATATATCATTTATTTAACCAAAAAAAAGCATTGTGATTCAAAAACTATTACTATCTTCGCTTTAATATACCTTTTTATTAATATAACACAGATTTATTACTTAACACCTAAAACAAAAATCTAATGAAAAAAGTTTTGACATCGTTGGTAATCTGTCTTTTCGCGTGCATTACAGTTTTCGCACAGAATATGACAATTACCGGTACTGTCACCGCTACTGACGACCCTCAGGGCATCCCTGGCGTTTTCGTTATGGTGAAAGGTACTTCAAACGGTACTTCAACAGGTGCTGATGGACAGTATACCATTCAGACTGAAAAAGGTGCCGTTCTCGTTTTCTCAATGCTCGGCTACACCACTCAAGAAGTGACTGTAAGCGCCGCTTCCAAAGTTGACGTCGTGCTTGAGGCTGAAACCACTCTTCTTGGTGAAGCTGTCGTTACGGCTTTGGGTATGAAGAGGGAGAAGAAAGCCCTTACCTACGCAGTCCAGGATCTCAAGGGAGAATCACTTCTCGAAAACCGTACAGCAAATATCGGTACCTCCCTTTCAGGTAAGGTGGCCGGTATGCTCGTCACCGGTACAATTTCTCCGGGCGGTTCAAACCGTATAGTAATCCGCGGTGAATCTTCACTCAACAACAACCAGCCGCTCCTTGTTATTGACGGTGTGCCTTATGACAACACTCAGGACAATGACTCTATCAGCGGTGCATCTTACGGCGGATATGACTACGGTGACGGTATGGGTATGCTCAACGCTGATGATATCGAGTCCATCTCTGTCCTCAAAGGCCCTTCAGCAGCAGCTCTCTACGGCTCACGAGGCGGCAGTGGCGTTATCCTCATCACCACCAAGAGCGGTAAGAACAATCAGAAACCTCAGGTGACATTCTCAAACAACACCACTTTCGAGACTGTCGCTCTCCAGCCGGATTTCCAGAATGAATTCGGTCAGGGCCAGAACGGTGTGTTCGATCCTAATGCCCGCGTTTCCTGGGGTCCTGCAATGGGAACTCCGGTAGAGCACTGGAAGACTCACCAGATGACTCCTATGAAAGCCGAAAACAACAACTTCGACTCATTTATGAAGACCGGTTACGCAACAACCACTTCACTCGACGTTGCCGGCGGTACAGAAAAGGCAACCTATCGCTTCGGTGTGTCACATCTCCAGCAGGAAGGCGTCATTCCTAACAACGGTCTTCAGAAGACCAACGCCACCGCCCGCGTAAGCGCTGAAATCCTCCCTCACCTCACAGCTGAGGCAAAGATTCAGTTCGTACATCAGATAGGCAAGAACCGTGTCGGTGTTGGTGCCAGCGGAAACAACCCTATCTTCGCTCTCATCTACTCTCCACGAAGCATCAACCTTCACGATATGAAAGAGATTTTCGATGAGGATGGCAACTATCTCGACTGGGCATATTACAACAACGGCGGAAAGGTCACCCTCTCCACCTTCCAGAACCCGTACGCTCTGTGCGAATATTACGGCAACGAGGATATCACCAACCGTGTAACTGCTCACGGCAACCTCAAGTATGCTCCTGTAAAGTGGTTCGACATCAAGGCTCAGTATGGTATCGATACATATAACGTCAATAAGGAACTCTGGCGCCGCGAAGGTCTCTGCACCGTTTCAACAGATGGATACTATTCAATGAGCACCAGATATTTCAAGGAAATCAATGCTGACGTGCTTGCATCTTTCCACTTTGACAACATAGGCGGTTCAAATTTCAACCTCTCAGCAAATGCAGGTGCCAACCTCATGCACCGTACAGCCAAGAGCACTTCTGAATCCGCAAGCGGTCTCACCATTCCTCACCTCTATACTATCAGCAACGGTAAGACCATTTCTTCAAGCAGCAGCAAGTCTGAAAAAGAGATTCAGTCAGTATATGCAATGCTCCACGCAGAGTACAACGGATACCTCTTCCTGGATTTGACAGCCCGCAACGACTGGTCATCAACCCTTCCTAAAGGCAACTGGTCTTACTTCTATCCATCAGCATCACTGGGATGGGTCATCACCGAGATGATTGACAAATGCGGCGGAAACGTTCCATCCTGGCTGACATACGCAAAACTCCGCGGTGCATACGCACAGGTAGGTAAGGATACCGATCCATACAGCCTCTATCCTACTATGGGTACTTCACAGAATCAGGCAGGCGGACGTCTTGTCATGAACCTTCCTGGCACACGCCCTAACGCAGAGCTCAAGCCTGAACGTCAGGACGGTTATGAAATCGGTTTCGAAACCCGCCTGTTCAACGGCAGATTCGGCTTCGACTTCACCTGGTACAACCAGACCACAAAGAACCAGATTATCAGCCTTGCAACTTCAATCACTTCAGGTTACACCTCAAGAATGATTAACGCAGGTGCCATCAACAACAAGGGTATCGAACTCATCGTTGATGCAGTTCCTGTAGAGACCAAGGACTGGAACTGGAAGATTCAGTTCAACTACACAAAGAACTGGTCAAAGGTTCTCGAACTTGCCGAAGGCATCGACACATACGTTCTCTCACAGCCTATGTCACGTATTTCCGTAGTGGCAAAGGTAGGTGAACCTTTCGGCGACATCTATGCAAAGGATGTCAAGACTGACGACCAGGGACGTGTTCTTACCAAAGGCGGTAAAGTTCAGATTACATCAGAAGAAATCTACAAGGGCAATATGAACCCTGACTGGATGGGTACTCTCACTTCCACTCTCAGATGGAGAGACTTCGACTTCAGCTTCCTCATCGACGCACGTATCGGTGGCAAGATGTATATGGAGTCTATGCCTCGTCTCGAAGGCAACGGCCAGTTGAAGTCAACCGTTCCGGGCCGTGCTGAATACTACGCTACTGGCAAGGGCCTGATTACAGACGGTATCGACATTGATACAGGACTTCCTAACACCGTTGAACTCGATCCTACCGCTTACTACAGCCAGTGGGGCAGTGCTCGCGGCCACTATGTATATGATATGACCAATGTCCGTATGCGTGAAATGAGCCTCGGATACCGCTTCCCTCAGAAGTGGTTCACCAACTCCATTGTTAAGGGTATGAAACTCAGCTTTGTAGGAAACAATCTCTTCTTCTTCTACAATGCTATGCCAAGTGTTGACCCGGAGTGCTCATATTCAACAGGTACAGCTCAGGGATATGAATCCTGCTCACTTCCTTCAACCCGTCGTTTCGGCTTCAACTTCAACATTACATTCTAACCATCAAACCTAGAGACAATCATGAAAAATATTTTCAAAGCATTATTTACTGCTGCAGCTGTCCTTCTTTTGATGTCAAGCTGCACCGGCAAGTTCGAGGAGATGAACATAAGCCCTAATAGCCCTTCATCCTCAACTGCAGACCCTAAGATGGAGTTCCAGTATGCTCTCAGCCGTTCAATCTGCTACAGAAATACCTATCAGAGTGATGAACTCATCATGTTTACGGAATTCTGCGAGTATGATGCAAACACCACACAGGCAAGAGCTGACTATGATATTACCGATGCCGATACAGGCGATATGTGGAGCAGAGGTTACTCAACTCTCAAGGAACTCAACAACATTATCCGCATCAGCGGCGAAGACCCTCTTTATGCAAACCTCATCCAGATGGCAAAAATCTGGAGATGCTGGGTGATGCTCCGCACGACCGACATCTATGGTGACATTCCGTACAGCGAGGCAGCTTCAGACGATGCACACCTTCCTAAGTACGACACACAGAAGGAAGTTTACTACCTTATGTTCACCGAACTTAAGGATGCTGCAGACGCTCTTGATGCAAGCAAGGCCAACACGGTTGGTGATTATGACCTCATCTATCAGGGTGATGCAGCGAAGTGGAAGAAGTTTGCAAACTCCCTCCGTCTGAGAATGGCTTGCCGTATAGCTGACGTCGATCCATCGAAGGCAGCTACCGAAGCTGCAGCTGCTATCTCAGCAGGTGTGATGACTTCCAACGCAGACGGCGCATATATGACAATGGGAGCAGAAAGCAATAGCGACTATACTTGGAATCCAATCTATTACGGAAGAACTTCAACCCACTCTGCCTGCCATATGTCTCTCGCTTACGAGCGTCTCGTGACCAATCTTGGTGGCGTGGCTTGGCCTACGGCAGCGGATCAGGCAGCAAACAAGCAGATTACTGATGCAAGTGTAAATGCGGTCAGCCATCCTGAAAAAGTTGACCCTCGTTCTCCTATCCATTTCCAGCCTGCAGGTACACTCAGTATTTCTGATCCTGCATTCAATGGTTTCTGGAGAGGTTCAGAACCTGGCCATTCAAGCAACAAGTGCCTCAGCGGTGAGCTTATCGGCCTTCCTGCAGGAGTTGTTGACAACTGCCAGAACTATGCAAATATGTCTCTCTACTACCGTTCGAATCCTGAAATTCCTTGGACCATTATGAAGTACAGCGAAGTTTGCCTGCTGAAGGCTATCGCCGGTGCAAGAAATCTCGCTTCTGTCGATGCCAAGTCTGCATATGAAGAAGGTATCAGGGCCGATATGGAATTCTACGGTGTTCCTGCTGCAACCATCAATGCTTATCTGAATTCAACAGACAAGAACTACTATGGAACTTCAGTAGCATACAATGACAACTCCGGTTCATGCAACACTGCTCTTGACAAGATCATCACTCAGAAGTACATTGCAGGCTTCTTCGAGGGAGCTTTCGAGGCATGGAGTGACCATCGTCAGTATCACAAGCCTACTCTCATCCCGTTCGCAAACATTTGCGCGAACTTCATAAGGAGCCAGGCCGACTACGACAACAATACTTCAGATGCTTATCTTCTGAGATTGTACTATCCTTCATCAGAGTACAACACCAATGAAGAGAACGTCCGTGAAGCTGTCGCACGCCTCGGCGCAGACACCTACCAGAAGAGAGTTTGGTGGGACGTTGATTAACTGTTCATTCAAATAATCAAAGCCGTGCTTTTACAAGTACGGCTTTTTTTATAACTTTACTCCGTATGAAAACCTTTATCAAATCCCTCACTTTTGCAGCAATGGCTGTCGTTTTGATTTCGACAGGTTGCAGCCGCAACAAGACCGAAGACCTGAAGGTCTGGGCTTGGTTGGGAACGAATGCCGCCCAAAGTGATTCGCTCCTCGAACACTACTTCCGCAATGCCGCTGAGGCAGGCATAGATGCGGTCTTCTACGAATCCCACGGTGGATATCCTGAGATTCTTGACAGCACCACCTTCACCGACCTTGCGGGAATCGACCATCTCACGAGAGCCGCCCGCTTTGCCGAAAAATACGGTGTGGAACTCCACGCCTGGATGTGGACCACAAACCGCTGCGAGAAGACTCTCCGCAAGGCTCATCCCGAATGGTATCAGGTCACGGCAAAGGGAGAAAATCTGGCCGATATTAAAATGTACAACAGGGAGCACTACAGGTTCCTTTGCCCTAATCACGAGGGCGTAATGGACTATATGAAGGAAAGAGTCCGCGAAATCGCCGCCATTGAAGGCGTTGCAGGCATACATATGGATTTCATAAGATATCCCGACGCCATGCTGCCATATGCCCTTCACGAATCCAGAGGTGTGGTTCAGGATCGCATCTATCCTGACTGGGACTGCTGCTATTGCGACGAGTGCCGTGCCAAGTTCAAGGCGGAGACCGGTATAGACCCTCTCGACCTTGAAGATCCGACTTCAAATGAGCAGTGGATGCAGTTCCGCTACCGGACGATGGCCGATTATGCAAGTGAAATTGCAGCCGAAATCAAAGCCTGCGGCAAGATATCTTCGGCTGCAGTGTTCGCAACTCCGGAAGAGTCCAAGAAGCTTGTGCGTCAGGATTGGGTAAATTTCAGGAATGTGGACTACTTTATGCCGATGATATACAACTCAGCCTACGGATTCCCTGACGAGTGGATTGAAACCGCCACACGCGAAGGAATTGAAGGTCTTAAAGCTGCAAACAATCCCGCAGGATTCCTTTCCGGTCTTTCAATGGGAGGACGCCGGATGAGTGAAAGAGTTGACAGCCTGAAGGCTTGTGCGGCTTATGCCGTTGCCGGCGGCTCACCCGGCATTTGCATCTTCTCTCTGGATAGCTTCAACCGTGCTGAAAACGGATGGGCAGTCCTCAAAGAGATAGTAGCCAGCATAAAGCAGTAGAGAATAAACAGTTACAGATAAAAAAGAGGTCGGCTTTTCAGCCGGCCTCTGATTTTTATCATACAGACTATCTGTTACCAACCAGGGTTCTGACCTATCTGAGGGTTGTAGTCAGCCTGACCTGAAGGGATAGGACGCAGGTACTGACGAGCCTCGAACTTGCGGTCACCATAGCTTGCTGTCGAGAGATATCCTCTTGAATCAGTCTTGGCTGTGCTGCCATTTGCAATGTGGTCACCTACCCAAGCACCGGAAACGATGTCAGGATATTTGACAGTGTCGAGTTTGTCGAGCTGATGCCAACGGATGAGGCACCAGTAGCGGTCATCGTTGTCGTACATAAGTTCTACGCGGCGCTCACGACGTACTTCCCAAAGAAGGTCACTGATACCCATATTGTTCTTAGGGTCAGCCTTCGGAGTTTTGGAAAGGTGAGGCATACCTACGCGGTCACGAAGCTTGTTGATGTCTGCAACTGCACCATCAGCATCACCGGTTTCAGCGCAAGCCTCTGCATGGTTGAGAAGAATGACTGCAAGCCAGTAAACCGGAGCGTCGGTGTAGCAGGAGTTTGCATTGTTTCTGTGAATCCACTCGATGTTGAGGTTGTCGAACTTCTTCACACCGTAGCCGGAAGAAGAAGTAGTAGCCATAGATCCACCATCGTAGCCGATACGTGGAGTTGCTGATGTACCGTTGTACATGAGGCAATCGTCAACGTCGATGGCAAGACGTGGGTCACGGGTTGCAAGAACTGCAGAGAGGTCTGTATCCCAAGTGGTTGTTCCTTCTACTACTTTCTCTGTGAAGACAGCTTTGTCATTCTTGTCGCAAGTTGTGTTTGCGAGGCATTCGCCGTCGATGAAGAGGAATGAGTCGAAAGCATCCTTTGACATACCCTTCTGAGTTGTGGAAGAAACGGTATAGTCGCTGACACCGTGGGTGATAAGGCTGGTCTCATACTTTTTGTACATAATCATTTCAGTATTGCCTGCCAAATCGAGTGAATTGTAGTTGGCCTGATATGCCGGATATTTTGCAAATACGCCACCAGGTCCAGGCTGTGCGTTCTCCTTGGTATTGAGTGCGTACATTGAATTACCGATGATAGCGGCCGATGCTGATTTCGACTCAGTGAGGAACCTTTCTGCACGAGATTTGTCGGCAGCCTTGCCGTTCTCGTCAGCAGTGCGATACTTGCAGAATGTTCCCTCATAGAGGCAGATTTCAGACTTGATAGCCTGTGCAACCTGCTGATTGAACTCAGTCCTGCCTGATGTTGCAGGGATATTGAGAACAGCATAGTTGAGATCTTCGAGAACTTTGTCCATAACGCCGTCACGATCCTGACGAGGTCCGTAGAGAACGTCTTCGTCCTGAGGAGTGAGAACTTTCTCAACCCAGTAGCAATCACCGAACTGGCGAACCAGCTCATAGTGTTGCATAGCTCTGTAGAGACGTGCTATGCCTTCCCATTTCGCTTTCTTTGTCTCGCTCATTCCAGGAACGTCCTTGATGTGTTCGATGAGAATGTTTGCACGACGGATCTCAGAATAGCAGTTGTTCCAATTTGAGTTGGAAGCATCTACAGATGTTGACTTCCAGTTCTGGAATGAAGATGATAGCTGGTTGTCGTTGAGCGATGGGAAATAGAAATTTCCTGAACCGCCGGTTCCGTAGGCAGTGAATGTTGAATAGAAGTAGTTGGCATACAATTCAACGTTTGCTTCACTTGACCAATAGTTGTCGTTTGTGAACTTTGTAAGAGGGTCCTTTGTGAGAACTTTTTCACAGGATACCAGTACAAGGCTCGCGATAACAGCAAGTATAAATATTGATTTTTTCATATTCTTTGTCCTCCCTTAATTAGAATGTAAGCTGAACGCCGAATGAGTAAGTGCGCATGAGAGGATCCACGCGGCCCCAGTCGTAATTGCTCTTTTCATTGATTTCAGGGTCAATGCCGAGACCTTTGTTATGGTTGATAAGGTCGATAGCATTGTTGATGGTACCATACACTCTGATTTTCTCGATAGAGATCTTGCGAGTGGCTTTCTGAGGGATAGTGTATCCGAGGGTGATGTTCTTCAGACGGAGATATGCCATATTGAGGATATATCTTGACTGAGGATAGAAGTTGTAGCGGCCTGTCTGAAGGATATTTGAAGAAGCCTTGCCCTGGCTGCCTTCACCCGGGTAGAGACGAGGCTGTGTGTGGCTCTGGTCGATTGTACCTGTGCCTGCGATAGCTTTCTCGATTTCTGCATTGCTTACATAGTCCATCTGAGATGCGTAGATGGCATCTGCACCACGTGAGTAAGGCATTACGAACTGAGAGACTGTCCAGATGTCACGTTTGCCCACGCCCTGGAAATAGAGGTCGAGGTCAAAGCCGTTCCAGCTTGCGCCGGCGCGGAGTGAATACTGGAAGCGCGGCTGGCTGTTACCAATCTTGATAAGGTCGCCGTGGTCCTCTTCTGTACCTTTGCCCCAGTCGATCTTACCATCGTTGTTCTTGTCGACGAACTTGATGTCACCTGTCTGGAACTTGAAGCTGCCGCTTTCGAGAGCTGTCTGGTCAAGGCTGGCTACGTCAGCAGGATTTGCGAAGTAACCTGCGGTTTCGAAACCCCAGATGTCTCCGTAGGTCTTGCCTGAATATGTAGTGTTGAGCAGAGGGTTGTCGTTATCCCAGTGTGTTACGACTGTAGTGAAGTCTGAAAGGTTTCCGATAGCGTAAACGTTCCAGTTGCCGAAAGTCTTGTGCCAATCGAGGGTGAGTTCCCAACCGCGTGAGCGGAGGTTACCTGCATTCTGCTTTGCAGCGCCGGTACCGATTACTGCAGGGAGGGTCTTGCCAGGAGCAAGCATACCGATGGTCTCTCTCTGGAACCAGTCGAAGGTTACGTTGAATTCTCCATTGAAGAAGCCCATATCGAGACCTACGTCTGTAGTGTTGATTGTTTCCCAGGTAAGGGTAGGGTCAACCATTGAAGGCATTGAGAAGTAGCTGTACTTTGAAGAGCCTGTTCCGAGCCAGTTGACTGCATTTGACTGCTTTGACATAGTCTCGAGGAATACGTCAGTACCGATTTCCTGGTTACCGATTGAACCGTAGGAAGCGCGGAGTTTCAGGTTGCTGATAACATCCTTGGCGTTCTGGAAGAAAGATTCCTCTGAAATTCTCCAACCTGCGGATACTGAAGGGAAGAATGCCCAGCGGTGCAGTTTAGGGAACTTGGATGAACCGTCATAACGGCCGTTGAGCTCGATGAAATAACGGTTGTCGAAGTTGTAGTTGATTCTTCCGAAGAAACCTGCTGAACCCTGATGGGTGTGGCTCTGTGTGTAAGAGTAGAATGTAGGGGTCAGTGCAAGTTCAGGGAGGTTAGGATCCTGGATATCGTGGTTCTCATAGTAGAGATACTGATAGTCGGACTCGTCTGCGTTGAAACCGAGCATTGCGGTGAAGTTGTGCTTGCCACCCCAGGTTGCTTCGTATTTACCGTAGATATTGGTGTTGTATCCGTAGGTGAATGAGCGGTCTGTCTCAACGAAAGTCGAGCTGCCCATATTTGCTGCAGCGAGAGTGCCGTCTGCGTTCTTGATGTTGCTCCAGGTGTTGACCAGATAAGAGTCAAGACCTACGCCCTTGTACTGGGTGTTCTTGAACAGATAAGTGAAGTCAGCATTGAGAGTGAGGCCTTTTGTGAAGGTGATGGTGGTGAAGGCGCCGAGACGGAGGTTGCGGGTCTTGTCGTAAGAGTCACCTGCAGTCTTGCGGTAGCCGATCATGTTTCGTGCATCAACCTGATTGCCGTCTTCATCCTCGAAGTAGCCCCAAGGACCGAACATTGAACCCCATCTCCACATATATGTGTAGTTTGCCTGACGCATATACGGGTAAGTGTATTTCTTTTCAGAGTAGTTGACACGGGTTCCGACCTTCAGCCATTTGGTTATCTGAGAGCTGAGGTTCACGTTTGCAGTGAATCTTGAAACCTTGTCAGGGTTGAAGTTAACAAGGCCCTGCTCCTGGTTGTAACCGAAAGACATATAATAGTTGGTCTTGCCGGTGCTGCCCTGGATAGCGATGCTGTGGTTCTGTGAAGGGGTTGCATTGTTGAACATGATGCCATTGACATCCCAGTCTGCCACATAGCTGGCCTGACGGCTTCCTGCCGGGAAGAAGTAGTCATCGCCTTCAATCATCTTGCGGTAGCCAGACTTCTTTCCGTGCTTGTTCTGCCAAGCAATTGCTGCTGCCTGATATTCAGGAGAGTTGAAGTACATACCGAAGAGTTCAGGGTCTGCCTTGATGTTTTCATTTGCATCGCAGAATGCATACATCTGGTTGACGACGGTGTCATAGTCAGGAAGGTTTGTTGCCTGGCTCCAGCCGAAGTTGTTGTTGTATGTCACTGAGAATTTTTCTTCCTGCTGAGAGCCGCTCTTTGTTGTGATGAGAACGACGCCGAATGCAGCGCGGGTACCGTAGATTGAGGTAGAAGCGGCATCCTTAAGGATGGAAATCTTCTCAATGTCGTTTGGATTGAGGTAATTGATATTGTCAATTGGCACTCCGTCAACTACATAGAGAGGCGGTGTGTTGCTTGTGGTCAATGTACCGATACCACGGATGGAGATTGACGGGTCATCGTTGATGTTACCGGAAGTGTTGAGGATTGTAAGACCAGGAACTGCACCCTGAAGAGCTTTGCTGAGGGATGCGGTAGGTTTTGAATCCAATGTCTTGGTGACATCGACTGTTGAAACGGCGCCGGTCAGGTTTGCCCTGCTCTGTGTGCCGTAACCGACTACGACGACATCGTCAAGGAACATAGTGTCATCTTCAAGGGTAGCGTCGATGACGGCTCTACCGTTGACAGCCACTGTAAGATCCTTGTAGCCCATACAAGAGAATACGAGGCTTCCCTTTGAAGGAGCCGTAAGCTTGTATGCGCCAAGGCCGTCTGTTGTTGCTCCGGTGTTTGTTCCCGCAATGAGAACATAAGCACCTACAACAGGCTCGCCAGCTTTGTCGGTAACTTTACCGCTTACGCTGACATTCTGAGCCCACATTGTGCCTGCTGAGAGGACCAATGCGAACATAGCTACGAAAGCATAGCCAAGTTTTTTGGAAACTGACATAGATGTAAGTTTTTTTAGTTAAAAATTTTACCTGACGCTTCCGGTTTCAAAAGCAACAGCGGAGAACTCCGTGGAATTCTCCGCTGTCATATAACAAAAAGTCCGTAGATGGACGTTTACTGCTCGGCGCGGGCCATTGCCTCTTCGAAATCCGGAGTACCCTTCCAGACCTCGTGGGTATATGGGTTGATGCCCTGTGCCTTGGCGCGCTTTATTATGAAGCCCAGAACCAGCACATTGGCAACCAGAGCGAGTATCGCCACGATGCCCTGTGCTACCGGAGAGCCAAGAGCAGGCTGAACTGCAGGGTTGGAAAGGTCGATAGCCATTGTGTTCTGCGCATATTCTGCACCGTATATTACAGGAAGAGTCGAGAACTTGGTTCCAACCTGGAACAGAGGCACTACCTGAGCGAACATACACCAGATGGCCAGAGTGTTGGCACGGTTCTGAATCCAACCGCCCTTGTTCCACAGCATAGCGGCGAATGTCGGAGCTGCAAGAAGCGCGAGTCCGCAGTACCAAGAGTGGGTAGGAAGGTTCAGGTATGTGTAGGTGAAATTCCAAATGTCATAAGCGATTATGAAGGAGAATGTCATATCAGGCCACAGCATATCCTGCCTGTTCTTATCCTTGGAACTGTAGATGCCCCACCAGCCTGTCATACAGAGAATGTTGAGAATGCCGGCAATGCCGTTGAGCCAGTTCCACCATCCGCCATAGAGCCACACACCTTCGCTTGAATACCACCATCCGCCGGTGAAGCCGCCTTTGATGGCCGATTCGAAATCGGAGCCGACTGCAATCAGGATATTGAGTGCGACGATGATGAAAGGAAACGGCTTGAACCATTCCTTTGCACCGATGCCCCATTTGTATTTGAGCATCATGAAACCGATACATCCTGCAGTTGCGGCATAAAGTTTCGCATAGTGGAACCATCCGTTCATATAGACGTGTGTCGGATTGTTCAAAGCCCATTCTGCACCGCAGGAAGCACCGACGGCGATTGCAATGAAGTAGGCTGTCAGAGCCAAAGGCACCACCAGAAAGAAGAATATTCCTCCGGCCTTCGTGCGACGTGCTATCTCATTGGTGACAATGAGGCTGACGAATACCAGCAACCATCCCAGAAGCTGGTACATCGAGAAATCTCCATAAAGATGGAATAACATAAGATTGAATTATATTAATTGGTAATTGAAGTGTCACCGAATACTACCGCAAATTACAAATTATTTTTGTAAGTTTGTGAAAGATATTCAATTTATTTACTATGCCGGACATTTCAAACAAATTCGTCCCTGCCCATAAAGGTGACAAGAACCCCAATAAGAAACTTCTCAAATTCGTCAGAAAAGTAACCGACCGCGTCCCGGGTAAAATCAAAGGCATTACCACCTACGATCCGGAATATTGGGGACTGGCCTGCATTTTCGAGGATGAGATGGACTCGAAAACAAGAGAAGCGGCGCTTGACCTGCTGCTGGATGTGGTTTCGAAGAAGTTCATGAGAGTTCGTGAACACCGTCCCTACAGGATACTCGTCGAATGGAATCATAAAAAGCACTACACGGAGAGCGACGAAGAGTTCGATGCCCTGCTGGATAAACTGGCATATTTCGGAATGCTGGAATATGACTACGGTGACAAATATACGAAGGACGGTCCGGTGGAAGGGACGACCTACAACAGGGAGGACAGGGAATATTGGGTTCCCCTCTTTGTACCGGGTTCGGCCGAATATACCAATATGAACACGGAGTTGATGGACCGTCATCCGGAGCTTGCAATGTTCTTCGAGCGCATGACATTCCTCCCTCTGGAAAAAATTACACCGATGGTACCTCCGGGAGGAGCCGGCATAGGAATGCACGTCATTCCTGTAGAGAAAGCTATCTCTATGGAGAGCCAATCTATTGATATAGAACATATTTCATATTGGTTAAAAAAATATGAAGGCCACATCGGCGCAGCAATATGTTCCTGCCGCTACGGCCGCAAGAAATTGGACGAAGGATGTGCCGACGATTACCACGACTGGTGCATCGCAGTCGGAGATATGGCTGATTACTGCCGTGAGACAGGACGCGGACGCGATATCACGTACGAAGAGGCGATGGAAATTTTCAAGCGGGCCGAGGACAACGGATACGTACACCAGATAACAAACATCGACGGTGAAGGCAAGATATTCGCCATCTGCAACTGCAATGTCAAGATATGCAACGCCTTACGAACTTCTCAGCTATTCAATACCCCGAATCTGTCGCGCAGCGCATACGTTGCCAGGGTGGAGAAGGACAAATGCGTCGCCTGCGGCCGATGCGTGGAATATTGCCCTGCCGGCGCAGTAAAACTCGGTCAGAAACTCTGCACCTCGCACGGAGAAATACAATATCCTAAGCATGAATTGCCTGACGATCACAAATGGGGAGTGGAAAAATGGGATGAAGATTACCGCGACAAGAATCGCATAAATTGCTATCCGACCGGAACAGCCCCATGCAAGACTGCCTGCCCTGCTCACATTGCAGTACAAGGCTATCTGAAGAAGGCCGCCGAAGGCAAATACAAGGAAGCACTCGAACTGATTAAAAGGGAGAATCCGTTCCCGGCTGTATGCGGGCGCATATGCAACAGGAGGTGTGAAGACGCCTGCACACGAGGGACAATAGATAAGCCTATCGCAATAGATGCTGTCAAGAAGTTCATCGCTCAGCAGGACCTGAAAGCAGAAACACGCTTCGTTCCAGAAATAGTAATCGGCTCTAACAGAGGACGCTGGAAGGAGAAAATCGCCATTGTCGGCGGAGGTCCGGCCGGCTTGTCCTGCGCTTATTTCCTTGCAACGATGGGATACTGCCCGACAGTGTTCGAAAAGAATGAAGAACCGGGAGGTATGCTCCGCTACGGTATTCCTTCATATAAGTTGGAAAAAGATGTCATCGCCGCCGAGATTGATATAATGAAAGAAATCGGAGTGGAAATCAAAACCGGAGTAGAAGTCGGCAAGGATGTTACCATCGCTCAGTTGCGCGAACAGGGCTTCGTAGGCTTCTATGTGGCCATCGGCTGCAGCGCAGGCCGTCTGCCGGGCATCCCCGGAGAAAATCTGGAGGGCATCGGCACTGCCATCAGTTTCCTGCACGAGGCCAATACAGGAAAGGTGAAACTAAGTGGTGATGTGGTTGTTGTGGGAGGAGGCAACGTTGCCGTAGATGCAGCCCGCGTAGCAAAGAGAAGCGGAGCCGCGAGCGTTACTATGGTATCTCTGGAGACGGAAGAGATTATGCCCGCCTCACCGGAAGAAAGGCGTGAAGCCACAGAAGACGGCATAGTTTTCAAATGCGGATGGGGGCCGAAAGAAATCCTTGGCGACAAAACGGCAGAAGGCATTGTATTCAAGAAATGTACGTCCGTATTCGATGATGAGCACCGTTTCTCCCCGAAATATGATGAAGAGCAGTTGTTGACACTCAATGCCGGTACCATCATCTTTGCCATAGGACAAACCGTAGTGCTCGGCGACCTGCTTGAGGGAACAAAGGTCGAATTCGCTCGCGGAGTGTTCCCGATAGCGGACAAACTCACCTATCAGACGGCACAGGAAGACATATTCGTGGGCGGAGACTGCTATACGGGTCCAAAGTTCGCCATCGATGCCATCGCTGCCGGCAAGGAAGCGGCCGAATCCCTGCACAGGTTCGTGCAGCACGGCCATATGACCATCGGGCGCAACCGCAGGGATTTCATCGAACTTGACAAATCAGACATTGTCGTTCCTTCATACGACAACTCATCGCGCCAGGAAGCCGGAAAAGAGCCTCAGAGCGATCCTTTCCGCGACTACCACAAAACTCTCACCGAGGAGCAGGTAAGGAAGGAAACAGCAAGGTGTCTGTCCTGCGGTGCATCGGTCGTTGACCCTAACAAATGCATCGGTTGCGGTGTTTGCACCACAAAGTGCGCCTTCGATGCCATACATCTGCACAGGGAATTGCCTGAAGCAAGCAAACTTACCGTATCAGAAGACAAGTTCGGTGAAATATTGCCATACATCTTCAAACGCAGCAAAGCCATCAGAATCAGGCAGAAAGCTGATAAAAAGAAGGAACGGTAACAGACTATGCACGAACTTGGAATAGTCTTCTACATCATCAGGGACGTGAAAAAGGTCGCTGAAGAAAATCATTGCGGACGCATCTCAAAAGTAGTTATGGACATTGGAGAGGTGTCGACAGTGGTGCCGCATCTTCTGACTGACTGCTGGGAATGGGCCGTAAAGAAAGAAGAACTGCTTGAGGGATGCAGGCTTGAAATAAATACAACGCCGGCAGTGACTTTCTGCGAAGACTGCAAACGCGAATACGACACCGTCAAGCACGGAAAGACCTGCCCCTATTGCAAAGGAGGGAACACCTGGTTGCTTAGGGGCAATGAGGTGGAGATAAAGGAGATTGAGGTCAGCGGCTCTGATGGCGGAGCACCGGAGACTTGAGCACCACCATTATTGTCCATACCAGTGTCACCACAAGCGACATCGGTATTCCTACGGTAAGCATCTCTTTCAAGCTGAAGGTGAAAAGCTCTCCGTGAGCGATATGATCTACTATCAATACCAGAGAACCGCCCCATAGCATCTTCTCAAGTGATGGAAGTTGAGCCTTCCAGACTGAATCGTTGGAATTTTTGGTGGCCCTGCGGCTGATGGTTGTAGCAACGGCCTGAGCAAGAGGTACTATAAAACAAGACATAGCGGGTTATATTAATTTTTGTTTTTCCAATTTTTAACTTCGGTCAGCAACCAGTCGGTGAAAGCCTGAACTCCTTCTCCTGTCTTTGCGCATATTGGCATTACCTTCGCCTTGGGATTGCGCAGATGAATGTTTCTGACACATTCCTCATAATTGAAGTCGAAATAAGGGGCGACGTCGATTTTATTGACAAGTACCACGTCACAGATTGAAAACATCAAAGGATACTTCAATGGCTTGTCGTGCCCTTCAGGAACACTGAGTATCATAACGTTGCAACAACTGCCCGTATCGAACTCAGCCGGGCATACCAGATTTCCGACATTCTCCAGAATCGCAAGGTCCGTCTCCTGCAACGTCAGATTTTCAAGCCCCTGTCGAGTCATTTCAGCGTCCAGATGGCACATACCCCCCGTATGAAGTTGTATCGTCTCTATTCCGGTCTCCTCCTTTATTTTTCTGGCATCGACATCGCTGTCGATATCAGCCTCCATCACGGCAATTCCAAGCTTGCCCTTCAGAAGGCTGATAGCGCTTATCAGCGTTGTGGTCTTTCCACTTCCCGGCGACGACATCAGATTCAGGAGGAACACTCCCCTTTCCTTCAATTCCTTTCTCAAATTGTCGGCATCCCTGTCGTTATCCTCGAAGATACTTTTCTTTATTTCGATTATTCTGACTTCATCCATAATTCAGCAAATCAGAACATGTAGTCCCAGGCCGGCAGTTTCGAAGGCTTGCTCTTCAGAGCCTTCAATGCCTTATCACTCAGATATTTCTTCTCAATTACAATGCGGAAAAGATATTCGTTGAACCACTCGTCCGTGAAAGTGACGTAGCCTTTGTTGCCGGATTGAGGGCCCCAGCTGTTTTCAAACTCCCATTTGACCGGTACGTCATTGGCGTCAGTATCGCAACCGATGAGTGTCATTGCGTGTGAAGAGCCGCTCTGGCGGGTCAGGATGCGGGCCTTCTTGTCCATATCGAGTTTCACTCCGAAAAGGGACTCGTAGTCATAGTTTTCCATTGAAAGAATGCCTTCTGCACGTTTGCTCTGCTTTCCGACATCGCAGGAAACATAGAGTGGAGTGTTGTTCTTGATGGCGGCAAGAGCAGATGGCTTTATCTCTTCATTAGGAAGATTCAGATATACCCAGTTGACCCCTTCATAGGTGTTGCGGTAGTTCTCTATCTCGTAAACTTTGTAGTACTCCCTTGTCGGGTCGTTCATTATCATTACATATGTGTCCGGATTGTAGTCCTGAGGAACTATTCCGCGATAGAATTCCAAAGGTGTGGTCTTGAGCTCGCGGATTTCTCCTGCAGCGGTTTTGTATCGCCAGGTGAATTCCGTAGGAGGCTCGCCCAAGCAGAGGGCAAGCACGCGGTAGACGTCTTTCAAAACCTCGATTTTCTTTTTCTCCACGTCTGCCTTGGAGACACCGGCATTGACCATTTCGCGAAGCTTGTATCCGCCCGTACGGAGGACTTCCTTAATCACGCCGGCCATCTGTGAAGTGTTGTTGGAGTGCTCTGTCTCAGGCATTACGTTCTGAGGGACCACTCCGTATTTTTCGGCAACGTCATAGAAAAGGTTCCAAACGCCTCCGTCAGCCACGGGAGCCTTGAAATAGAAGGCCACGGCCTCGTCGAGAAAATCCTTGTCGGCTGTGGCAATCGCATTTTCGAGGAAAAGGTTCGCTTTTTCGAACTGATCCCAGAAAAAACAGTAGTTGTGTGAAAAATCAAACTCCTTGAGGCCGTATTTCTTCATCACGGTCGGACGGAGGACATTCATCGAGGTGAACATCCAGCATCTTCCGCTGCTGAGCTGATTGGTGATGCCCTTGACATCGACACGATACTTGAAGTAGTGATCCACGGCACCGTCTTCCTTATAGTTCTGAGCAAGGCTCTTGATGTCTTTGTGGTGCGTCAGCACATTCTGGAGTGCCACGGTCGAAGGGTCTTTCACAAATGAATCCTTGATTTGTTTCAGTTCGGTCTGGCCGATAGTCTGGGCGAATGCGCCGACGGCAATAAGCAGAGCCGACGCCAAAAGTGTAAGTTTTTTCATATCAGTTTAGTTTTGCATTTCATTTTCAACGTCCTTGACAGTAATCGGAAGTCTCTTCGCCCCGAGAAGGCGAGCCCCGGTGGAAGTGATGAGAAGGTCGTCCTCCAGCCTGATGCCGCCGAAGTTGTAGTAGGCCTCCAATTTGTCGAAATTGATGTACTGCCCATTGTGGCCCTCTTTCTTCCACTGTTCAATAAGAGCAGGAATGAAGTAGATGCCCGGCTCATCAGTCACGACATTGCCAGCTCTGAGCCTGCGGGCCATTCGAAGCGAGCCGAGACCGAGCTGTTTTGCACGCACCTGATCATCGTCATAGCCGATGTAATCTTCACCGAGATTTTCCATATCGTGGCAGTCGAGGCCCATATTGTGGCCCAGACCGTGAGGCATGAACAGACCCTGTACACCGGCATCGACCATCTCTTCCACGTCTCCTTTCAAAAGGCCGAGATTGGACAGCCCCTTGACTATGATGCGGGCCGCACCGAGATGCATGTCACGATAGGTCACGCCCGGACGGGCATTTTCAAGCACAAACTGGTTTGCGGTGGAGACAATTGTATAGATTTCGGCCTGTTGCTGTGTAAATTTGCCGCTTGTAGGGATGGTGCGGGTGTTGTCTGAACAATAGTGCGACTTCAATTCGCAGCCGGCATCTATCAGAAGCAGACGGCCGGGGGTGATGATGCCTTCGTGGCCGTGGTTGTGCATCGTCTCGCCGTGTTGGGAGAGGATGGTCGGAAAACTGCACATATAGCCTCCGCTGGCGCAGATGCCCTCCATCACTCCCACCAATTCCTGCTCCACCATACCGGGACGCATCATCTTCATAGCGGAATAGTGCATCGCGTAGCCGAGATTGCAGGCTTTGTCTATCTCTTCAATCTCACAAGGCTCCTTGACAAGACGCTGGCTGACGATTGCCCTGATGAACTTTTCGCTGGCGGCGGATTGCATCGAACCAAGCGGAATGCCGAGCACGCTGTTGAGATATATCTTGTGGGAATCCCTGTACGGAGGCAGGAAGTGAATCACCCTGCCCTTGCGCTGAGCCTCTGCAAGAAGCGAATCCAGATGGGAAAGCGAAGCGCTGCGGCTCACTCCCACCTCAGCCGCCTGCTCGGCAACTGAAGGCTGCGGCCCCATCCAGATGATGTCGTTCATATCGACATCGTCGGCAAAAATGCATTCCTCTCCGCTGTCGGCATCGATGACGGCGGCAAAATCGGGACGGTCTATACCGAAATAGTACAGGAATGAACTGTCCTGACGGAAAAGATATGCGTTGTCGGCATTGTTGCAGGGAGATTCCTGATTACCGAGAAAGAGAATCAGGCCTTTATCGATATTTTCGAGAAGTTTCTTTCTTCTCGCCACATAAACGGATTTGTCAAACATATCGGGGTCAGATGGAATTAGGGCGTTTAAGCATATCCTTCATAAGAAGGTCTGCGAGAGTTATGGCGGTCATCGCTTCCACAACAGGCGGTACGCGCAGAGCGAAACAGGTGTCGTGACGCCCCGGTACCGATATATCAGTCATACATTTGTTGATGAAATCGAAGGTTGACTGCTTCTTTATGATACTGCTGGTAGGCTTGACTGCAATGCGGAAAACGAGCTCATTGCCGTTCGATATGCCGCCGTTGACTCCGCCGGCCCCGTTTCGGGAGGTGTGACCTTTGGCGTCGATGAACGGATCGTTGTGCTCGGAGCCTTTCATTCGCGAAGCAGCGAAGCCGTCTCCGAATTCTATGCCGCGGATGCCGGGGATTGTAAATATGGCGTGAGAGAGCATTGATTCGAGAGAATCGAAGAAAGGCTCTCCAATGCCTGCAATCATATTGTTGCAGCGACACTCGATAATGCCGCCTATGGAATCGCCTTCCTTGATGGTGCTGTCCAGAAGTTCTTCTACCTTGGACCAGTCTTCCGTGGAAATTCCGCCCACTTCAATCAGTCGCGCCTTGATGCTGATAGGGTCCACGATTTTCTTGGCCACGACACCGGCACCCACCAGAGGGAGCGTCATACGGCCGGAGAAGAAACCGCCACCCATAAAATCGGTGTTCTCAAAGTCGCGTTTCCTGGACGAATATTTGATATAGGCCGTAAAATCGGCGTGGCCCGGACGGGGAACGTTTCGGAACGGAGTGTAGTCCTCCGGATGGATGTTGTTGTTTTCGAAGGTGATGGTCAGAGGCTTGCCGTTGGTTACATATACGCCGTCCCCATTCTTGCCAACACCGCTCTCTATTTGCGGAACATCTTCCTCTATGCGGGATGTTGTGCCCTTGGCGCCACTTTTGCGGCGAAGGATATCCTCGGTGAAGTCTACACTGTCCAAAGGGATGCCGGCAGGGACACCGCTGATGGTTATACCGATGACCGGAGCATGGGAGGCTCCGAAAATCTGGACCTTGAATTGGTCTCCGAATGTGTTCATCTCTTTATTTTTTCTTCGTTAATTTTCCGACTGTCTCTACAAAGTTAGGAAAAGATTTGTCAGTTGCATCCATATTGTCGATACGAATTTGACCTTTTACCCTCAATGACGCCAAATAAAGTGCCATTGCCAGACGATGATCTCCGTGTGAGGAGCACTCCACAACGTCTAAAACATAGTTCTCGCGGCCCTGAATGAAGAGTTCGTCTCCGCACAGGCGGGTGCGGACTCCGATTTTTGCAAACTCCCCGCAGAAGGTCTTAACCCTGTCGCTTTCCTTGTTGGCAAGACGCTTCACTCCTCCTATCACGCTCTCGCCTGCGGTGAATGTTGCCAGAAGGAACAGAGGCGCGAACAGGTCCGGCGAGTCGGTCAGGTCGAAATAAAACGGACAGAGGATGCTCTTGCGAACGCTGAGCCTGCCCTCCTTCATCTCCACGTCTATGTTGGAACTTTCCATTACAGGCAGGATGACGGCATCGGCCTGAGCGGAATATTCATCCAGATTCTCGATGGTGATGTCGCCCATAATGGCTCCCGCCGCCATCAGCATTGCGGCTGCGCTCCAATCCTTTTCCACCTCCAGCCCCTGCACCGGACGGATTGTCTGCGGGGCTTCGATAACGTACGAGCGGTGGAACACGGCGGGCTCGTCGCTGTCGAGGAATCCATCGTCCTCCCCGTGCTCCTCATCCACCCGGCGGATATCCTTCAAGCCGAAATACTCCGCTATTGAAGTGGTAAGGTCGAGATATGGAGCACTCGCGACATTGTTTATGCCAAGATAACTCTTTCTTTCGCACTGGCTCAGAGCCAGAAGCAGTCCTGATATGGTCTGGGAACTCCTGCTTCCGTCGATTATCTCCCATATGTGGTGCAAATTGCCCTCCACAATCACCGGAAGATATGATTTGTCGGTATAGGTGACTTTCACTCCCGCTTTACGGAGAATCTTCTTCTGGTCGTCGAGTTTGCGGCCCAGCAGAGTTTTCTCGCCTGTTATGGTCACAGGTTCGCGCGAAAGACCGCAAAGGGGAATCAGCAGACGTGCCAGAAGTGCAGACTCGCCTACCTCCAGGCGGCCGTCACGCACTTTCAGGCCTCCGGCGGCGATGTTCTGATGGCCCTCGATTGTGATGGTGGTGTCCTCCACGAATACCTCCGCATAGAGGCTCTCCGCCACCCTTATCGCAGCTCTCACGTCACCGGAGAGGGTCACTCCGAAAAGCCTGGTAGTGCCGCTGGTGAGCGCGGCAAGCAGAATCGCCCTTTGGGCAAAGCTTTTCGATGAGGGAAGGTTGCTGACCGTGCCTTCCAATGTCAATTCTTTTTTGCTTATGAAATCGAAAAACTGCGGTTGTCCCTGGGCGGTGGCTCCTTTCCTGGTGGGCGAGAGATAGAAAAAAGGCGCTCCTTTGGCAAAAGAGACGAGTCTTGAATCTCTTCCGTTTTCGCCCATGGCAAATGCCACAAGCTGATCCCCGGGGAATTTATCATATAACTTGACCACTGTGTCCCCATCGGTGTCACTGATGGCTCTGGTCACTATTTTGACTATGTCGGCACCTTCCAGAAAGGCGGAGCGTGCGATTGCCTCAAGTGTCTCAAGGGAATCTGTGGCCACTCTGTTGTGATAGGAGACAATGAGTTTGCATCCCTTGTTCAGAGCAAGGTTCATCAGCCATTTGCGATTCTTTTCCGGATAGTATGTCGGTATATCGACATAATCGGCTCCGGCAAGAATGGCCAGAGAAAGCAGTTCGGTCGCTTCTTCGACAGTGACATCGTCTGTTGTGTGGCAGGTGGCGATAAGGACGGAATTGCGCCTGAGCGAGAATATTTCGCGCAGCTGGTCATCGTCCATCAGACAACTGTCCAGCCTTATCTCTATGGCTGCATCTCTGCGGGTACTTACCATGTAGCCCGTATAGTTGTAGGAGGCCTCTTTCAGGCTGAAACAGAGCGTTCCCATATAACAGGTTTGCCAATGTCTTCAAGCAAAATGAATTTCTGTCTGTCGCCGCTGCGCTTCTTGTCCTGAAGGATAGCCTTCATCAGTTGCGCGGCAGGAATGTCGCACTCTGTCGGAAGTCCGACGGAGTAAAGGTCTTTCTTTATGGCAGCGGCTGTTGCAGGCTGGAGCAGGCCCTCTTTTACAGATTCGTCACAAGCCATTGAAATGCCTATGGCCACCGCTTCTCCATGCAGATAGAGGTCGGAGCACTTCTCTATGGCGTGGGCGAAAGTGTGTCCGAGATTCAGGATATGGCGGCGGCCTCTGTCCTGATAATCTTCCGCCACTATGCTGCTTTTTATCTGCACGGCGCGTCTGACGAGCGTGTCAAGTATGCCCGGCTCTGGCGTCCCTCTCGAAAAACACCTGACTGCAGCGGCATAACTTTCTGCGTCTGCAAGGAGGAATGTCTTTATCATCTCGGCGGCACCGCATCGCAACTGCCTGTCAGGCAGAGTGACGGTCAGTTTCGGGTCTATATAGACAAATTCCGCCCCGGCGAAGCAGCCGAGGATATTCTTGAAGCCGTCGAAATTCACTCCGCATTTTCCTCCGATGGAAGCATCTACCTGGGCCAGCAGTGTTGTAGGGACAAGGCCGTAAGGCATTCCACGCTTATAGATTGAGGCCGTCAGGCCCACAAGGTCCGTCACGATGCCGCCGCCTATGCCCAGCAACAGAGTGTCGCGACCGGCCTCCTGTTCGAGAAGCCAGCGGACGATGGACTCTACTGTCCTGAGACTTTTTGCCTGCTCCGAGGCGTGGACATAATAGACGGGACAGGGCGGCTTTGGAAAACGGCTGCTCTTAAAAAAATCATCAACAACGGCCACTGTATGGCTGTTGTTGATGACCGGATAGGAGTATATTACGTTATCTTTCAATGCTGCCGGCAACAATGTTGGCAATACGTGCGCGAAGTTTGCCTGTACCACCCTCATCCTTCGGATGTACACGGTGGGCAAGGACTATTACGGCAGTCTTGGAATCGAGGTCCATAATGATGGAAGTGCCTGTATAGCCTGTATGGCAGATGGTGCGGGTGCGGCTGGTAAGGTCTCCGCGAAGGCCTGCAGCGCTGCTGCGGTTGTCCCAGCCGAGGGCGCGGCCGATCCACTCGTCATTGTCTGAAGGGACGGTAGCCATTGCCTCTACTGCTGCAGGGCTGAGTATGCGGCGCCCGTTGACGGCTCCGCCGTTCATGATGGCTGCGCAGATGACTGATGCGTCTTCAGCATTTGTGAAGACACCGGCATTGCCTGAGTTGCCTGAGTTGGCCAGACGTGCGAGCGGATCGTGAACCTCACCGAGGAGGCAATTGCCGTCTTCCTGAACCTCGGTAGGAGCAACGAGAGGCATCAGTTCCGGATGACGTTTCTTAGGCTCGTAGCAGGTGTGCTTGAGACCGAGCTTTCCGAACACGTTCTGCTCTGCATAGTCTTCGAGCTTCATACCGGTAATATTCTGGAGAATATTCTGTACGGTCACGAAATTCAGGCAGCTGTACATATAGCCGGTCTTTGGACGGAAGTTGCGTTTCACTTCATTGGCGATGTGCCAGATGAGGGAATCAGGACTGTCCTCACCGAATCTTTCGAGATAAGATGCGGTGGCGATGTATGGAGCTATGCCTGATGTATGTGTCATTACATCCTGTACGGTGATGTCAACCTTTTCGCCTGTCTCGGGATCAACCCAAGGCTTGTAGCCGGGGATATACATATCCACCTCATCCGTAAGGCGGACGCGGCCGTCCTCTATGAGTTGCATGAATGAAAGGGTTGTGCCTATACATTTGCTGCAGGATGCCATATCGAACATTGTTTCAGGCGTCATAGGGATTGTGTCCGGATATACCTGTTTGTTGCCGTAAGCCTTGAGAAAGACTATCTTGTCACCGCGCACGACTGACACGACAGCGCCGGGGATATTGCCTTCCTCTATGGCAAGTGCCACCTCACGGTCAATCTGTGCGAGTTTCTTGGAGTTCATCCCCATCTGCTCCGGGGATACTTTCTTGATTGTGCCCTCTTGTGCGCAGCTTGCGACAAAGGCAATCATAAGCAGGATGTAAAAAAGCTTTTTCATAGTAGTGAAATATGCATATCTTCACAAAATTAATAAATAATTTCTTAACTTTGCAACGCTATCGAACGAACACGCGCCCGGATGGCGGAATCGGTAGACGCGCTGGTCTCAAACACCAGTGGCCGCAAGGCTGTGCCGGTTCGACCCCGGCTCCGGGTACTTCTTATTAAGGGGGCTCTGCCCCCTTTTATTGTGTCCCTGCGGACACAAACTTTTTATCACATTCAGATATTGGCTTTGGCCCAAGCGTAGATGAGGAAGTTCCTGTCGGAATTCCAAGCCTCCTGATAGCAGCGGGCTATTTCGGCCAGGAAGGCGAGCGAGCGTCTGCCGTCTTCGCTGTAGCCCACATCAGCAGTGCCGCCTGCAGCATAGTACATCTCGCGGGTTGTAGAGCAGATACGGGCATATCGGCCGGAATTTTCAGTGCACTGATCGTTTGTCATATGAAGATAGTACTGAAGCTGCTCTTCCGTGCAGTGTTTGTCCCACGCTTTGTAAAGAGAGTCCGCCACATAAACCGTGATACCGTCCTTGAAAACGTATGGCTCGTAAAACGTTGCCTCATACATATCTTCATATACGACTCCTGCTACGGCGAATTGAGCACCGCTCTGCCACTTGATGAACTTGCGTATCTTCTCGACATTCTCGAATTCGATATTCCCGGTGACGTCATACACTGCATTCACAATCCATTTGGCGAGTTTCTCCGCAGAGGGATTGAGCATATAGACAAGACCTTTCTTGGGCTGATTGATATATTTGTCAACACCTGTGTAATATTCCCAAAGCTGGACAGGATATCCTTCCCAGCCGGGAAGATCTTCACGGGTCTCCAGAAGAGTGCCCTGCATATATGCAGCATCAAGCACCTCCTGGCAACGGGATGTGAGAACTTCTAGAGAATCAGTGTAATACTTTTTCACCTGAGGGGCAATTTTCGGTCCGCCGCAACCGGCCAGCAAAGCCGCAGCAACGATGAGAACAGCTATTCTTTTCATAATATTCCACATTGAATTTTTCAGTCCTGACAACAAACTTACAAAAAACTTCCGACTTTACATGAAAAAGTCTGATGGCGGCTCCGGGCTGACTGGCATAGACAAGAAGATAGATATCAGGACAATTCAGGATTGATGCCCGCTAACGGTGAGTGCCATACCTGCGCTTGTAGGCACTGACAGCTTTGCGGTGCTCTATGCAGTCATCGATGTATTGTTCCGCAGCGTTGCGGTATTGCAGTTCGGCCTGAAGGAGATCCGAGAGTGTTGAACGTCCTGCTTTGTAACTGCCCTCGCAACGCCAAAGTTGTGTCTGAGCATCGTCCATCAGTGATTTTGACATTTCCGCCTGACTTTGCGCAGTCTCGATGGCGAGGAAAAGCTGATGCTTCTGTAGTTCCAGCTGAGCTTCAAGATACACCTTCTCGTTGCGTACTTTCTCTATTTCGTAATCCATCCTGCGCGCCCTTTCCGCAGCCTTGCCTATGCCTGTGAGTGGAATCTTGACCGAAATAACGCCCATTCCGTTGAACTGTCCGCTGTTCTTGTTCTGAATGTTGTCATAGGCGTAGAACAGACCTATACCCACTTCCGGCAGGAATTCACCGATAGAAACCCTCTTCTCCAGTTTTTTGGCCTTTTCCTGGATTTCCAGCAGGCGGGATTCGATTGGCAGGGCGTCACTCTCGGCCACAATGGATTCGACAGATTCAATGCTGTCAAGTTCGCCCGACAGCCGGTAGCTGTCGAGTTTGAGATATTCGTATTTGAAGCCTATGGCATTGAAAAGGTCCATCTTGGCAAGTTTGAGCCCGTTGCGCAGCTTTACGCGTCCGGACGAGAGTTCCGCCATCTTCTGCTTGACATTAACGACGTCTGCGTCGGCCACAAGACCGGCCTCCTGTGCAGAACTTACGAACCTGTAGAGGGAATCTATTACGGCTCCGGCCTTATCAAGTGTTGTCATCTTCTCCTGAAGCGCAACCACCAGCCAGTATTTTCCCTCCACTTCTTCACGGATGTCGCGGATTTTCACCTCTGCCTGCAGCTGGGAGGCCTCAATACCTACAGCGGCCAGCCTGTTGCCGTTGAAAATACGTCCTCCGGCATAGATGGGTTGCATAAGTGACAGTGAGGTTGCGTATCCTTTTTTCATCGTAGTATATCTCGTCTTCAGCCCGTTTTCGTTCGCCAGATTGACGTAGGCGTTATTGAGCTCCCATGCAAAATCCGATGTGCCGAGGATATCGGTAGGGCTGATGCTGATCAGGGGTTTCTGCGCGTAATAGCCCAATCCGTAAAGAGATACTGTGGGGAAATACTCCCAGGTCAACTCGCCTTTCAGCGCCTTTGATGAGAGGATGTCAAGCCGGGTGTTCTTTACATAGGGGTTGTTGTCTTCGCCCATTCTCAGACAATCTTTCAGAGTCAGGATTTCCTGAGCGGGGGAAAGTGAACAGATGAATATGGAGGCAAGCAGAAGAATCTTTTTCATACTCATTTACTGTTTTTGAAAACCAGCCAGTATGATACCGGCATTACAAGGACGACAAGGCCGATGGAGAGCATTGTACCGAAACAGATGACCAGCCCCATAGGCATCCACAGAATGTCACCGCTGAGAATCATCGGAAGCACTCCAAGGGCTGTGGTGCAGGAGGTGAGGAAAATGGGTCGCATTCTCCTCTGGCCGGCAAGAATCGCTGCCTCGCGCACTTCAAATCCCTTTACCGACCTGAGGTACTCGGCATAGTCGAACATTATTATTCCATTCCTGACGATGATGCCTACAAGGCTGATCAAGCCGAGAACAGCCGGCATCGTGAGATCCATATTGAATGCCCACAGGCCGAATGACGCACCGAAGAGGCATAGAGTGCTCAAAAGCATCGTGAGAATGGAGATGCTCCACTTTCTGAAGTGAATCAGAAGGAAGAGAAACAGGATGGCTACAGCCGCAATGAAACTCCAGGCAATCTCCGGGAAAACCATATCGTTGGTTTCGCTAAGACCGCCATACGATATTTTTACACCTTCAGGCAGTAGAGGCCTGATGTGACCGTTGATATAGCTGTCCACCGACTTCATTGCCACCGGCTGGCTAAGGCCCATCTTCATATTGGCGGAGATGATGATGGATTCTTCCCCTTTAGTCCTGACAATCAGTGGTTTCTTCCAGCCGGGCGTAATATTGGCAACTTGGTTCAACGGAACATAGACCCCCGGTTTGAGCGAGGGAACAAGCAGACGGCCCAGGTCGGCATAGTCCATATTATCGTCTATGTTGCTGCCGTACAGATTGATCGGGATTTTCTCACCATCTTCGTATATATTGGCCAGATTCCTTCCGGCAAGCATACCGTCCAGACTGAGCGAAACCATTGTCTTGTCTATGCCAAGGCGCGCGGCCTCTTCAGGCTGAAGAGAGACATCAACGAAGGCACTCGTCTCATCACCTTCGCTGTGGATGTACTTGAGGCAATCGCTCATTCCGTACATAAACCATCTGATGCTGTCGGCGAGAGGCTTGAGTTCTTCGGTGTCTCCGCCTTGAAGTATTACTTCAATTGAATTGCAATGCTGATAGTCTATCTGCTTGAAATAGATGATGGCACCGGGGAACAGATGTTCATATTTGCTCTCGTATTCCTTCAGGACCTCTACAGTGGCTGAGGGAGAGACTGTGTTGACAATAAGCTGGGCGACATTGGGACCGGGCAGCAGGGGTGTATAGGTGGCGTGGAAACGTGGGGCGCTCTCTCCGACGAATGCGGTGACGGATTTTACCCTCGGGTCGGCGCAAAGTATTGCGGAGAGCGAGTCGCTGACACGTTTGGTGTCGCGCAGGGATGAGTTGTTGTCCAGCACGATTTCGGTGGCGAAACAGTCTCTGCTTGCACCGGGCAGCATCTGGATATTCACCTTCGAGAACATCAGGATGCCGAGCGATATGGCAATGATGCCGAGAGCAATGGTAAATCCGAAGTGGTTGAAGCAGAAGATCTCGCATCTGTTGTAAAGCTTCTGCATCCTTTCGAAGAACCAGTTCTGGGCACGTGATGCAAGGGTATCGTCAGAGTGCGCTTTCTTTATGAAGCGTATTTCGAGAGAGGGGACGACAAGCATCGCGTAGGCAAGGGAGCAGGCGAGCGCTATCGTTATGATCCAAGGGAAAGAGGCTACGAAGTCTCCGAGATATCCGCTTGTGATGTACTTGGTCGGGAAGAACATCGCACTGAGGGCGAAGGTGGCGATAAACATCGGCATGAACAGATCCCGGGCGCTTTTCCGTGCCGCTTCAGTTCTGTCTCCGTATCTGCCGAGTCTGTCCATATAGCCGTCCATCGTGATGATGGAGTCGTCGACTATCATTCCAAGTACCACTATCAGCGCTGCGAGTGTCACTGTGTTGAGTTCCATTCCTGTCATGTACATCACGGCGAGCGTGACGGCAACGCAGACCGGTACTCCGGAACCGGCAATCAGGGCCGAGCGGATAGGGAAGAGCATCATCATCACGAAGATGACGACGAGCATCGCTATGAAGAGGTCCCTTATGAAACTCATTATGGAATCTTCCACGACTTTGGGCTGGTCGGTGATTCGGCTGACATGGACGGAATCCGGAAGGTCGGCTTCGAACTCAATGAGAGCCTTTTCAACCTCCTGACCGAATTCTACGATATTGTTGTTGTCCCTCATACATACATTGATGACGACGGCGCTGTGGCCGTTGTAGCTTACCGAGGGACTGTCTTTCTTGAGGCGTCTTTCGACTGTAGCTATATCTTTTAGTCTCAGGTAGTTCCCCATATCGTCACAATATACTATACAGTCTTCTATCTCCTGTTCCGAGGTGACGGGATTGTCTATGACAATGGGAGAAGTTGCGTAATCGGTATCGAATATTCCGCCGGAAGTGCTTAGGGTGCTGCTTTTGTATTGCAGCATCAGTGAGGCGGGACTGATGCCGTATGCGGAGAGTCTGTCCGGATCCAGGGTGATTGCAATTTCCTCCGGCTCAGCTCCCAAAACGGTAGCCCGGGCCAATGAGGGGATATGTCTCAGTCTGGCGCAAAGGTCTTCGGCATATTTTTTTATCTCTGAATTGCCCTTGTCGTCTGATTCCAGAGCGATGAGAAGGGCTGTGGTGTCGCTGAAATCGTCCAGAACCACCAATGCCATCACTGCGGGAGGCAGTTGCAGTTTGAAAACGTTGAGAGTATGCTTTATCTTGGACCATGTTCCCTCGATCTTTTCCATAGGAACTGTGAGATCGATGTAAATATAGCAAATCCCATCCTTGGATACGGATTTGAGAGTCGTCCTGTCAACTTCGGGAAAAGTGCAAATCAACTCTTCCAGAGGTTTGGTTATCTGTTTGCTGACCTCTTCAGCCGTTGCGCCGGGATAAACGGCGGCCACAAGCCCCTGCTTTATATGGAATGTGGGCAGTTCATCCCTGTTCATTTTGAACAGGCCGATGATGCCTGCCGCTATAACAGCCACAAGAAAAACGTAAATGAATTTTTTGCGCCTGATAGCTCCCGTTATTATATCTCTATTGCCTAAAATGCTCATTCAGTTGTAACTTTCATTCCTGCTGAAACCTTCTGAAATCCCTCTGTGATGACTTTGTCTCCCTGAGAGAGCCCTTCGGAGACGATTACGCCTTTGCCGGCGTATCCTCCTGTCTTTATATATGCCTTCTGGACGGTTCCGTCGGCATACAGCCATACGAATTTACCGTTCCTGTCAAGCTGAACCGCCGATGAGGGAATCACGAGCGTTGTCTCTCCCGGAGCCTGGAATCTGACTTTGACGGCCATTCCGGGCAAGAGTTCCCCGGGAATCCTGTCCAGCTTGAGATTGCAGTCGTAACTGTGGGAGAGAGCGGATGAGATGAGGTTCTTGGATATGACTTTAGCCTTCAGGCTCTCTATGCCGAGGGCGGGGACATCGACAAGGGCCTCACATCCTTGGGTTATGTTGCCTATTTCGTTCTCGTGGACCGGTATCCTGATTTCGAGGCCGTTCATATCGAGGATTGAGGCAATGCGCTGGGCGATGGCGAGATCTTCGCCTTCATCCGCATATACCGCACTGACAACTCCGGCGTAGGGTGCCTTGACAGAGCAGTCTTCGAGTGATTTGGATGCGGATTCCATAGCCGCTTCAGCCTGTGCGAGTCTGGTCTTTATCTCCATATACTGGATTTCGGAGATGCTGCCTTGGGGATAGACCCGTGAGGCTCTGTCGTATGCGTCACGAGCCTGCTCAAAAGAGGCTTTCGCAGCCTTGAAGGCGCTTTCGGCGGTTTGGGATTCGACTTTTGCCAGAATCTGCCCGCTTTTGACCACATCTCCCTTTCTGACGAAAATTAATACGAGCTTTCCGGAATGAGGGGAGGAGACGCTTGCGGTTCTGGATGGTATCACCGTGCCGATGAAAGAGAATCTGTCCGGTACCGCTTGCGGAGTGACCTCCGTCACGGTTACTTTTATCTGTTGCTTCTCCGTGCTTCGGCCTTGGTGCAACAGGTCTGCCTTGCAGGCGACAAGGCAGCTCAGGCTGAGGAATAAGGCGAGTAACTTGCTATTCATTTCGTGTGGCTACGCAGTTGACGTTTGATGAAAGTATCTTGCAGGAAGTGCTTCCGGATTTGAAGGTTCCGTTATATTGCATCTCGAATATTATGGTGTTGCCGTATATGGTTCCTTCTCCTTCAACGCTTACCGGAGTATCGATGGAGGTGCCCAGTATGCTGAGCTCGTTCATTATGGAGACTGTCCTTTCCACAGGGGAGAGGACAATCCTGCCGTCGCTCAATCTGCCGTTGAATACTACAGGGTTTCCTCCTGTGATGTTCATTGTGATTACAATTTCATCACCCGCTTTCGGAAGTATCTTCATCTGACCGCTTTCGGGCACAAGGGATGATTTGAACACAGTGTCTCTTTCCGGCAATATCTCTCCGACTGCCGGCTGATTGCCGAGGATCTCCAGGACACCTCCGTTCTTGAATGAATAACTGCCGCTGACTGCATCAACGGGACTCTTCTGGCATGCGCAGGCCAAAATGGCCGCGAATATCAATATGTATGCTCGTTTCATAACTGATGCAAATGTACACAATATTAATAAGATTAATCAATCTGTGTTGAAATGGATTTTCGTTGACAATCTGTTGTGATTTATCAATGCTCTCAGCAGTTTGTCGCCACATACCGGGTATTTTCCGCATTTGCTTGCCCCGGCGAAGTCCATCATGACGATTCCGGCACTTCCGTTCAATCCCTCTATCCATTCGGCTGTCAGACTGTTGACATTCTGTGCGTTTTCCCTGTAATCCGGGGCTCCGAAAATGCCGGACGTATATCCTGATGCGTGATTTATGCACCACGTTCCGGGTGCCGCTCCGCCGGCGAACTCATTGAGCATATTCCTTATGGCATCGAGTTTGTCCTCTTTCCCGTTGGGATCATAGTAGTCCTGAACCCACAGAGCGCCCTCGTTGATTCCTGCCGATTTTTGCAGTCGGATATCTTTGCCCGAGTACCAGTTGCTGACGAAGGCACCTATTGGGCCATTCTCATATGGGTTGCGTGAGATGAAAAGAATCTTTCCCCGTATCTGTCCTACTGTCAAGTCAGGCTTGAAGTCTCTGACGACTCTGTTTTCGGGCAGAGAGGAGAGGATATCGTATAAAACCCCGGACCATCTGCTGTCTGCATTGTCGGCCTCTTCCTCGTGGCGGATCAATACTATTGCAAACTCGGATGGATTGCGGCCCAAAAAGTCGAGAATCGTATCTATGGCATCGGCAAACAGGACATTGGTGTCATAGACATCGTGGAAAATCTTCATCCGGTTGTCTGCTATCGCCGGTCGGAGGTCGAATGCACGTACTCCATAATTCAGCTGCTCTGAAATCGTCATAGCCTGGGTTCTTGCGAAAATCTCCACGAAAGGCGTATTGATTGTATATGATGCGGCATCGTGCGAGCCGGGGATTGAAAGTGATGCGACCGGGGTGTCATCCGCCACGGCGGAAAGCCACCCCGATGAGTCTGTGGCATTATCTCCCAGAATGATTTTCGTGCAGGATGCAGAAAACAGAGCAAATATGAGTGTCAGGTATGTCAGTCTTTTCATATGTTGCAAATTTACTCAAAAGAGCCGGATTCCCATATCACTGGCGAAAACATTCACGGATATCAGCTCCGGACGCATTATCAGGGCAGCCGATTTGTACACACGCCAGTCACTCGCGTTTTGTGCAAGGCTCATCCTCGCATACGAATGAATTATTTGCAGAATGGGTTGACATTGCGGTAAGGACAGCCTCAGCCGCAGACAGCAAGTTATTTGCGGAGCAAATGACGCAGATGGCG